>JBDKIR010000417.1:0-2998 GCA_039797035.1 Pseudomonadota bacterium
GATATCGGCCGGGCGGCGGAGCGCGCCGGTGGCGCTTTGGTTGCGACAGAAAGGCGCGCGGCTGGTGCATTGCATGCGCCCCGGCTTTGGCGCGGCGCGGTTCGATCTGCTGGTGATTGGCCGCCACGATGCACCCAAGCCCGCGCCCAATATCCTGCCCATTCTGGGCGCGGCGCATCGGATTTCGCCCGAAAGGCTGGCTGCCGCACGGGCGGAATTCGCGGCACTTGCCGCGCTGCCTTCGCCGCGCGTGGCCCTGTTAATGGGCGGGCCGCCACGGGCCGAGGGCATGGATCCAAACATGGCCGGCGCCATCACGGCCAAGGTCGCGGGCTTTGCGGGAAGCGTGCTCGCCACCGCATCGCGCCGTACCGGCAGCCCAGCAGAAGAAGCCATGGCGGCGGCGCTGACGGGGCATACGCATGTTTTGTATCGTTGGGGTGATGCACCGCCCAACCCCTATGCCGGCTTCCTCGCCTGGGCGGATCAGGTGGTGGTGACGGGGGATTCGGTTTCCATGCTCTCGGAAGCACTGGCCACCGCAGGGCCGGTTTTCATCGCCGATCCCGGCGGGCTGGGGCCACGCCACCAGCGTTTGGCACAAAGCCTGATTGAAGCGGGCCAGGCGCGGGATTTGGCCGCCGCGCCCGCGCCCTTTGCGCGTAAGGCCCTGGATGAAAGCGGGCGGATCGCGGCCGAGATCCGGCAACGCGGTTTATGGCCTCGGCGCTAATCCATAGCCGAAATTATCTACATGCCGCGCCGAAACCAAGGCTAAGCTTCCGCCCCAGGGGGAAGGTCCATGGCTGATTTGCTGCGTCTTGCGGTTTCACCGCGCTACCTTGCGTTTTCCGGCATGTCTGTGCTGGCGCTGCTTTGCCTTTGCTTCATGCTCCTCTGGCCGGAAGACGCGGGCTGGTGGCTGGTGGGGCTTTGCATCACGGGCGCGCTTGGCCTGCTGGGCTTGCGGGATTTGTTCCATCCCCACCACGCCATTCTGCGCAATTACCCGATCATCGGCCGGCTGCGTTTCATGCTCGAAGAAATCCGGCCCGAAATGCGCCAGTATTTCTTTGAGGATGAGAAAAACGGCACGCCTTTCAGCCGGGATCAAAGATCTGTCGTTTATCAGCGCGCCAAAATGCAATTGGATAAGCGCCCCTTCGGCACGCAGCATAATGTCTATCAGGAAGGTTTCGAATGGTTGCAGCATTCCGTTGCGGCGCGTGAACCCGCGAAGACCCTGCCCCGCGTGACGATTGGCGGGCCCGATTGCACCCGCCCCTATTCCTCATCCTTGCTGAACATCTCAGCGATGAGCTTCGGCTCCCTCTCCGCCAATGCCATCCGCGCGCTCAATCGCGGCGCGCAGGAAGGTGGCTTTGCGCATGACACGGGCGAAGGCGGGCTCAGCCCCTATCACCGGGAAGGTGGTGGCGATCTGATTTGGGAAATCGGCTCTGGCTATTTCAGCGCACGTCATCCGGATGGCCGCTTTTCGCCGGAACGCTTCGCGGAAGTCGCGGCGCTGGATCAAGTGAAAATGGTGGAGCTGAAGCTGAGCCAAGGCGCCAAGCCTGGCCATGGCGGTGTGCTGCCGGCCGCCAAGGTGAGTGCGGAAATCGCCCAAACCCGTGGCGTGCCGCTCGGCCAGGATTGCATTTCTCCGCCCTGCCATAGCGCCTTCGCCACCCCGGTTGAAATGATGCACTTCATTGCGGAAATGCGCCGGTTGGCCGGGGGCAAACCGGCCGGCTTCAAGCTTTGCATTGGCATGCCTTGGGAGTTCCTCGCGATCTGCAAGGCGATGCTCGAAACCGGCATCACGCCGGATTTCATCGTGATTGATGGTGCGGAAGGCGGCACTGGCGCGGCGCCGCTCGAATTCATGGATCACCTCGGCATGCCGCTGCAGGAAGGGCTGAGCTTTGCCCATAATGCGCTGATCGGGGTTGGGCTGCGGGACAAGATAAAGCTGGGTGCCAGCGGCAAGATTGCCAGCGCCTTTGATATGGCGCGCGTCCTGGCGCTTGGCGCCGATTGGTGCAATGCGGCGCGCGGCTTCATGTTTGCGCTGGGCTGTATTCAATCGCTTTCCTGCCACACGGATAAATGCCCAACCGGCGTCGCCACCCAGGACCCGAAACGCCAGCGCGCCCTTTTGGTGCCCGACAAGGCAACAAGGGTGCGCAATTTCCATGCGGCAACCTTGCATACATTGTCGGAAATGATCGCCGCCGTCGGCCTGTCGCATCCGGCGGAACTTGAAGCCGCGCATGTGCTGCGCCGCATTTCAGCCCATGAAGTCCAAAGCTACGCCACGCTATTCCCAAGCCTTGAACCGGGCGAATTATTGCGTGGCACCAAGGATCCGCGCTTCCAGCAAGCCTGGGACAAGGCAGATCCCAGGAGCTTTGCGCCACGCCGCGCCGCCGCCACGCTATCGGCTTAAGCCATATCACGCCGCGCCCGCCCGGTTACGGTGCGGGTGCGGCGTTTTCCTTTCCTGCGTTCCAGCCGGGGCAAGGGCCTTCTCCCCCATGCCGCCCCTGGCCTAGGCTGCCCTGATCAAGAGGAAAGGAAACACGACATGTCCAAGAGTGATTTGTGGAAAAAGGGCGACGCTGTCCGCACCCGCCTGATGGGGGAAAAGGCCGTCTCCAGCATGGCCAAGGGTGTCTATGACGACCCGATCATGGAGAAATTCGGCGATTACGCGCGGGAAGCCGTTTTCGGCATGTTGTGGTCGCGCCCCGGGCTGGATTTGAAAACCCGCGCGCTGATTTGCGTCATCTCCGACACGGCCATTCACGCCTGGCCGGAATTGGCGATCCATCTCCGCATGGCGCGGCGGATGGGCTGGAGCGAGGATGAATTATCCGAAGCTTTGATGCATCTGAATGGCTATATCGGCCTGCCTGCAGTGCGTGAGGCCTTGATTGTCGCCAAGGGCGTTTTTGCCGAAATGCGCGCCGAACCGGGCGGCGGTCTGGACGGG
>JBDKIR010000418.1:0-4655 GCA_039797035.1 Pseudomonadota bacterium
TCGCGTGGCGCCGTGGTGCGCATCTGGCGGCATATTTTCATGGCTCATACCGCGATCCAGGGTAGCTTCACCGCTGCCGTCGCGGCGCCGGGCGAAACCGCCCAGACCCTGGCTCTGGCGCGTGAGCATTTTGGCACCGCGACGCCGCTGATGCCCTTTGCCTCTCCCGCCCAGGCGCTTGCGGCGCTGAGTGCGGGGAAGGCATCGGTTGCCGTCCTGCCGGCCCCCGCCGGGGAGGGTGAGGGCGCCTGGTGGCAAAGTCTGGAAGCGCCACGTCTTTCCGTGGTGGCGCGGCTACCCTTCGTGGCGGATGCCATGCGCGCCGATGCGGCGCTGGTTGTCGCCCCCGTGCCGGCCGATGCCTCGGGCGAGGATCGCAGCCTTTTGCGGCTTGAGGCCAGCGCGGATGCCCCGCGTGAGGGCTTTGCGCGCATGCTGAGCGATGCCGGTGTGGCCGGGCGCATTCTCTGCCATGCAAGGCAGGGCGGGCGTAGCCTCGCGCTTGCTGAAATCGATGCTTTCATGGCCGCGGGCGATCCGCGGCTTGCCATGCTCAATGCCGTTCTGCTGGGCGCCTATGCCGTGCCAGTTGCTGGAGATGTGCCATGACCGTGATGCCGCGCCCCTCGATCCTGTCGGTGGAGCCTTATGTCGGGGGCGAATCAAAAATCCCAGGCGTCAATCGCGTGGTGAAGCTTTCATCCAATGAAGGCGCCTTCGGCCCGCCGCCCGGCGCGATTGAAGCCATCCGCAACATGGCAGCCGAGGCGCATCGCTACCCCGATGGCGGCGTGACCGCGCTGCGGGAGGCGATTGGTGCGCGCTTTGGCCTTGATCCTGCGCGGATTGTCTGTGGCAATGGCTCTGATGAATTGCTGGCGTTGTTGATCCTTGCCTATGGCGGTGAGGGGACAGAGCTTGTGATGTCCGCCCATGGCTTCCTGATGTATGACATCACCGGGCGCTGGGCTGGCTGCCGCATTATCAAGGTGCCGGAACGCAACCTGACGGTGGATGTGGATGCCATGCTGGCCGCCGTTGGCCCGCGCACCAAGCTGGTCTGTCTGGCCAATCCGAATAACCCAACGGGGTCCATCCTGCCGCAGTCTGAAATTGTGCGCCTGCGCGCGGGGCTGCGCGATGACATTCTGCTGGTGCTTGATTCCGCCTATGCCGAATATGTGACGCGGCCGGATTATGATGCGGGTGCGGCGCTGGTGGATGCGGGTGGCGGCAATACGGTGATGACGCGCACCTTTTCCAAAATATTCGGGCTTGGCGGCATGCGGCTGGGCTGGGCTTATGCGCCGGCATCTGTCGTGGGCGTGCTTGCCCGCGTGCGCGGGCCCTTCAATGTGAATGCCGCCGCCATGGCGGCGGGCATTGCGGCGGTGAAGGAAGCGGGCTGGATCGAAAAATCCATCGCGCATAACACCGAATGGCGCGGCAAGCTGGCGGCGGCGCTGACCGCGGCCGGTGTGAAGGTCTGGCCGAGTGAAGGCAATTTCCTGCTCGCTGATTTCGGTTCACCGGAAAAGGCCAAGGCGGCCGATGCCGCGCTGAAATCGCGCGGGCTGATCATGCGCGCCATGGGTGGCTATGGGTTGCCCGCGTGTTTGCGCATCAGCATCGGCACCGGTGAGGAATGCCAGATGGTGGCGGATGCGATTGCTGCCTTCATGGCGCAACATGGCTGAACCATTATTCAATCGCCTGTGCCTGGTTGGCATTGGGCTGATCGGGTCTTCTATTGCGCGGGTCGCCAAGAAGCGCGGCGATATCGCAAAGACCATTGTGGTCACCACGCGCCGGCCGGAAACCCTGGCGCGCGTGCGCGAATTGGGCTTGGCGGATGTGGTGGAAGCCGATGCCGCACGCGCCGTTGAAGGCTGCGATGGGGTGATTTTCTGCATCCCCGTGGGTGCCTATGCGGACGCCATGCGCCATATCGCAGCGCACCTTGCCCCCGGCGCGATCCTGTCCGATGTCGGTTCCACCAAGGGCAGCGTGGTGCGTGATCTCTCGCCGCTGGTGCCGCCGGGTGTGCATCTGGTACCAGCGCATCCCATGGCGGGGACCGAACATTCCGGCCCCGATGCGGGTTTCCCCGAATTATTCGAAGGCCGCTATTGCATTGTGACACCCTTGCCGGACAGCGATCCGGCGGCGGTGGAAAAGGTGAAGGAGTTGTGGCGGCGTTGCGGTTCCATGATCGAAACCATGGACCCCATCACGCATGACAAGGTTGTCGCCATTGTCAGCCATTTGCCGCATCTGATTGCCTTTACCATTTGCGGCACGGCGGATGATCTGGCGGAGGAAACCAAGGAAGCGGTGCTGAAATTCGCGGCATCCGGCTTCCGGGATTTCACGCGCATTGCGGCATCCGATGTTGATATGTGGCGCGATGTGTTTCTGAATAATCGTGAAGCGGTGCTTGAGATGCTGTCGCGCTTTTCCGAAGACGCGCATGCCTTTGGCCGCGCCATTCGCTGGGGTGAGGCAGGCTTTATTGAAGACCGTATCAAGCGCGGGCGTAAGATCAGGCGTAGCCTGATTGAACGTAAGCAGGCGTGAACTATAGGGCGTTTGCCTTCAGCACTTCGCCTGCCAGATAAAGACTGCCCGCAATCAGCACGCGGCCTGGCTTGGCCTGGGCTGCGATTTTGCCCAGCGCTTCCGCAATTGTTGGGCCGGGTTCAGCGACACCGCCACTCGCGCTGATGATATCCGCGACCGGCATCGCCAGGTGCTGGCCAGCTTCGGCCACCGCATGAAGGCTGGTGGCGAAGGGTAGCAAGGGGCGGAGGAATTCCACACTCGCCTTGCCCTGCTTCATGCCAATGACAAGGTGTAAGGGCTGATCGCGCCATTGCGCGAAATGCTGCGCCAACGCCTGCCCGGCGCCCGCATTATGCCCACCATCAAGCCAGAGCGAAAAACCCGCTGGCAGCAGCGCAGACAGGCGCCCTTCCAGGCGCTGCAAGCGCGCGGGCCAGGATGCCTGCGCAATGCCGTGCGCGATCGCTGCATCATTCAGCCATGGCAGGCCAGCGGCGCGCAAGGCAGTGATGGCAATGCCGGCATTATCCGCCTGATGCGGGCCGATCAGCCCGGGTGGCGGCAGGCTGAGCGCGCCCGCGGCATCACGGTAGAGCAAGCCATCGGGCGTCGCGTCACAAAACCAGTCCTGCCCACGCCGCAGCAGCTTCGCGCCGCGTTCGGCTGCAGTGGCGCTGATCACTTCCAGCGCTTCCGCCGCTTGCGCGCCGGTGGCGCAGGGCACGCCGGCCTGCATGATGCCGGCTTTCTCGCCCGCGATCTTGCCAAGCGTATCGCCCAGGAAATCCATGTGATCCATGGAAATGGAGGTAATGGCCGAGGCCGCCGGGCGCGGCACGACATTGGTCGCATCAAGCCGCCCGCCAAGCCCCACTTCCAGCACCAGCAGGTCAGCCGGTACACGGCTGAACAGCACAAAAGCGGCAGCCGTTGTCACTTCAAATACCGTGATCGGCGCGCCGGCATTCACCGCTTCCACTTCTTCCAGCGTCGCGGTCAAAGCCTCATCCGTCACATATTCACCAGCCAGCCTGATGCGTTCATGAAACCGCACCAGATGCGGCGAGGTATAGACATGCACGCGCTGCCCCGCAGCCTCACCAATCGCGCGCAGAAAGGCGCAGGTCGAGCCTTTGCCATTGGTGCCCGCGACATGAATGACCGGCGGCAAGCGCCGTTCCGGATGGCCAAGCTTGGCCAGCAGCGCTTCCATCCGCCCCAGGCTGAGGTCAATGAGTTTCGGATGGAGCGCGTGCAGACGCTCCACAATCGCTTCAGCGCGGGACACGGGAGTTATTCGGCCGGTGCGGCGGCGGCTTCGGCTTCTTCATCGCTGCGATTGAGCAGCGGTTCGCGCAACAGTGAAATGACGCGCGCCAGGGTTTCGCGCATCTCGCCCCGCTTCACCACCATATCCAGAATGCCATGTTCCAGCAGGTATTCGGCGCGCTGGAAGCCCTCGGGCAATTTCTCCCGCACGGTCTGTTCAATGACGCGCGCGCCGGCGAAGCCGATCATGGCGCCTGGTTCGGCGATTTGGATATCGCCCAGCATGGCGAAGCTGGCCGTGACACCGCCCGTGGTTGGGTCACACAGCACGGTGATGAAGGGCAGGCCCGCTTCCTTCACCATGCGCGTCGCAATCACGGTGCGTGGCATTTGCATGAGGCTGACAGCCCCTTCCTGCATGCGTGCCCCGCCCGAAGCGGTAAAGACGATCAGCGGCGCATCCTGCAGCACGGCAAGCTTGGCGGCGGTGACAATGGCTTCCCCAACGCCCGCCCCCATGGACCCACCCATGAAGGCGAATTCAAAAGCGGCCACAACTGCGCGGCTGCCATTGATGGTGCCATGCGCCACGGCCACGGCATCATCCATGCCGACCTTGGTTTGGCTTTCGCGCAGCCTATCGGCATAGCGGCGCTGATCGCGAAAACGCAGCGGGTCCGCCGGCGCCTTGGGCAATTCAATGCGCGAAAAGCCGGGATCGAGGGTTGCTTCCAGCCGCTGCACCGCGCCGAGCCGCATATGGTGGCCACAATGGGTGCAGACGCGCAGCGCCCGTTCCAGATCCCGGTGGAAGATCATCTGCT
>JBDKIR010000419.1:0-6630 GCA_039797035.1 Pseudomonadota bacterium
TCAGCGCGGCATAAGTGCCGTAATTCATCGCAAAGCCGATCAGATTGACGACCAGAAACAGCACCCATTGCCGATGCGCGGGCCCGCTGCCGCGCCCGCGAAAAGTCCATATGCGATTCAGCGCCCAGGTGGTGCTTGCCGCGACCAGGTAAGACAAGGCGCGCCCACCATAAAGCCCAAGGCCAAGCGCAAGGCCCGCGTAAAGCACGGCCGTATCAACCATAAAGCCGATGGTGCCGACCACCCCGAAGCGGAAAAATTCCAGAAAAAGCCGCAAGCGCGCATCACCAAAGCGATGCTGGAGCCACGCCAAGAGATCTGCGAAGGTCATCATGTGGCTCTAGAGCATTAGGCCGCCTGCCGGAAAGCGGCCAGACGCAGAATTTCGCTCGGGGCGCATGACAGCCTGCGTTTCCAGCGGCTATCACTGAAGCCGAACAGGCAGCAGGAAGGGGCAGGGCATGGTGGCAGTAATTGGGCTCGGCAATATGGGGCTTGCCATGGTGAAGCGCCTTGTTGCCTGCAATCTAACCCCGCGGGGCTGGGATATCGATCCGGCGAAGCGGGCTCAGGCGCAGGCCCTCGGCGTGGTGATCTGTGACACCCTGGCGGCAAGCGTTGATGAGATCACGCTGCTTTCCCTGCCGCAGGCGGATGCTGTCTCGGCGGTTTTGGGCGAAGCGCTGCCCGCCATGCCATCCGGGGCCATCATCATAGATGCTTCCACATTGTCGCCAGGCTCGGTGCGGGGCTTTGCCCGCCAAGCGGCGGAAAAAGGCGTCTTTTACCTTGATGCGCCAGTCTCCGGTGGTCCGGCTGGTGCGGTGGCAGGCAGCATGGCCATGATGGTGGGTGGCGAGGCTGCCGCCTTGGAACGCGCCACGCCGATCCTCAAGCACCTCACCGCCCGGCTTTTGCATATCGGGCCATCCGGGGCGGGGCAGGTGGCGAAGCTTGTGAATAATCTGCTGGTCGCGACCCATTTGGTCACCGCAGGTGAAGCGTTGCGCCTTGGCGCGGCGGCCGGGGTGGCGCCGGACGCCTTATTGCCTGTGCTGAACGGCGCCTCTGGCCGTTCAGCAGTGACCGAGGTGAATTGGCCGCGTTGGATCACCTCTGGCAGTTTTGATTCCGGCTTCAGTGCCGGGCTGATGCGCAAGGATATTGGCCTGGCTTTGGACTTGGCGCAGGAATTGGGCGTGGGCCTTGAAGCCTGCGGCCGCGCTGCGGCGCTTTGGCAGGAATTGCGCGGATCTGTCCCGGATGAAGCCGATTTCAACCGGCTTTCCGAGGCAGTTTTCAAAGGAGCCTAAGCATGACCGCTTTCAGCGCGAAATCTGTCCTCCTGACGGAGGTCGCCGCCTTGCTCGGTGGTCGCACAGGTAGTCTGGTGGATGGGGAGATTGTCGCCGGCGATGGTGCCAGCATCACGCTGCAAGACCCCGCCACCGGGGAGGCGCTGCTGGCTTATGATAGTGCGGGGGCCAGCCTTGTGGCGCCGGCGGTCAGCAGCGCGTCACGCGCCCAACGCGTCTGGCAGGGGTTGAGTGGTGCTGAACGCGGGCGCCGGCTTTGGGCCATTGCGCCTTTACTGCGTGACGCCAGTGAAGGCTTGGCGCGTTTGGAATCCGCGCAAACCGGCAAGCCCTTGCGCGATGCGCGCGCTGAAATCGCCCGCGTTGCGGAAATGGCGGAATATTGGGCCGGTTGGTGCGACAAGATCGAAGGCCGCGTTATTCCGGTGCCATCGGGGCATACTGTCATGGTGCGCCGTGAACCGCTTGGTGTGGTGCTGGCGATCACGCCCTGGAACGCGCCGATTTTTACAGCGGGTTGGAATGTGTTTCCGGCCCTCGCTGCGGGTAATGCGGTGGTGTTGAAGCCATCTGAATTCACACCCCTCACTTCCTTGGCCTTGGGGCTGCTGGCCGAAAGGGCAGGGTTGCCGCGTGGCTTGTTTCAGGTGATTGCCGGACCAGGGCAGGGGACAGGTGCGGCGCTGCTTGCCGCGCCCGAGATCGCCAAGGTGGTGTTCGTCGGTGGGGTTTTGGCTGGTCGTGCGGTGGCCGCTGCCGCTGCGGCACGTGGCGTACCCACGGTGCTTGAACTTGGCGGCAAGAGCGCGAATATCGTTTTCGACGATGCCGATTTCGCCAGTGCCATTCAGGGCGCTCAACAGGCGATTTACGCCGGCAGCGGGCAATCCTGTGTCGCGGGGTCGCGGCTGCTGGTGCAGCGCAGTTTGCATGATCGTTTTGTGGCTACTTTGGCAGAAGCGCAGCGCCGGATACGCCTGGGCGATCCCCTGGATGCGACCACCGAAATGGGGCCTGTCGCCAATGCACGGCAATTCGCTCATGTGCGGGAATTATTGGCGGCGGGGGCGGCATCCGGCGCTGCTGTGCTGGCGGCGGAAAGACCCGCGGGGCTTCCCGAACAGGGGTTTTGGGTGCCACCGACCTTGCTTGCTGGCTTATCCAATGACGCGCGCCCCGCGCGGGAGGAGATCTTTGGTCCCGTCGTCACCGCCATCCCGTTCGATGATGAGGATGAGGCCATAACCCTTGCCAATGCCACGCCCTTTGGTCTGGCTGGCGCCGTCTGGACCCGCGATTTGGGCCGGGCACATCGCGTGGCGGCCAGGGTCAGGGCAGGGACTTTTTGGGTCAATGGCTACCGCACAATTCATGTCTCCGTCCCCTTTGGCGGTTTCGGCGCCTCTGGCCATGGCCGATCATCAGGGCAGGAGGTTCTGCAGGAACTGACGCAGAGCAAGGCAGTGTGGCTCGAAACTGCGGCAGACCCGGCCTTGGGCTTCGGCCACAAGCCCGGCTGACCGAAATCCGTGCTTGCCTGTGCCGGCATGAATGGGTCAGATAGTCTCAAAACAAGTATAGAGGTTGCAGATGCTACGTCGGGATTTGTTCAAGGCAGGGGCGGGTCTTTCGGCCGCATCTAGCTTGCCGCGTTTTGCCATTGCGCAACCAGCGCAGAATCGCGTGCTGAAAATGGTGCCGCAGGCCAACCTCACGAGCCTCGACCCGATTTGGACCACGGCCAATATCACCCGGAATTTCGGGCATATGGTCTTTGATACGCTCTATGGGATGGACGCGCAGTTCCGCCCACATCCGCAAATGGCCGCCGGCCATAGCAGTGATGATGGCGGGCGCAGCGTGACCATCACGCTTCGGCCGGGCCTGAAATTCCATGATGGGGAGCCCGTACGCGCGCAGGATGTGGTGCCAAGCCTGCAACGCTGGATGAAGCGCAACCCGTTTGGGCAGAAGCTGGCCACCGTGACGGATGACATCCAGGTTCTGGATGATATGCGGCTGCGTTTCCGCCTGAAAAAACCCTTCCCGCTGCTGTTCCATGCGCTGGCGCAGGTTTCCAATAGCCCTGCCTTCATCATGCCCGAACGCCTGGCCAAGACCGATGCCTTCCAGCAGGTGCGCGAAGCCATCGGGTCCGGCCCCTTCCGCTTCAAGGCCAATGAATTCAATTCGGGCAGCCTTGTGGTGTTTGAACGCTTTGCCGATTACGTGCCGGTACAAAATGGCACGCCCAGCCTGACCGCTGGGCCGAAAATCGCGCACTTCGATCGTGTGGAATGGCACATCATTGTGGATGCCGCGACGGCTGCCGCCGCGCTGCAAACCGGTGAGATTGACTGGTACGAGCAGCCACCGCCGGAAGTGCAGCAATTGCTGCGCCGTAACCGCCAAGTGGTGATTGAAGCGATTGATCCCTTGCCGCTGACCGGCATTCTGCGTTTCAACCATCTGCACGCGCCGTTCAACAACAAGGCGCTCCGGCAGGCCTTGCTGCCCGCTATCAGCCAGGAAGATTTCATGCAGGCGTCAGTCGGTACTGATGCTTCGCTCTACACCACAGGCGTTGGCATGTTCACGCCGGGCACGCCGCTCGCGAATGATGCGGCGCTGGGGCCCTTGATGGGGCCCCGCAGCATCGACCGCGCCAAACAATTGATGCGCGATGCCGGCTATACCAATCAGACCATGCGCCTGATCGGTCCCACGGATATCCTGGTGCCGGCGGCGCTTACCCAGGTGGGCGCTGATCTGGTGCGCAGGCTTGGTTTCAATGCGGATATCGTGCTGAGCGATTGGGGCACCACGGTGCAGCGCCGTACCTCACGCGAACCGGTGGACAAGGCGGGCTGGTCCATGCTGTTCACCTCCTTTTCCTCCTTTGATTTTGCTGATCCGGCGGCGCATTTCCCGCTGCGCGGCAATGGCACCAATGCCTGGTTCGGCTGGCCCGATGTTCCGAAGCTGGAGGAATTGCGCGACGCCTGGTTCGATGCACCAGACCTTGCCGCGCAGCAGGCCATTGCCCGCGATATGCAAACAGTGGCGATGGATGAACTGCCCTATATTCCGCTCGGGTCCTACAAATCCATGACTGCTTTGCGCGCCAATCTGACCGGGCGCGTGGCCGGCTTGGCGCTCTACTGGGGCATTCGGCGGGGCTGAAGGGAGAACATCCATGGATCGCAGAAGCTTTATCGGCGCCGCGGCTGGGCTCGCGGCCGCCGGCTTGGGCGCGCCCGCCTATGCGCAGGGCGCGGCGGCGCGCACGCTTCGCGTTATTCCGCAGGCGAATTTGACCAGCCTTGATCCGGTATGGACCACGGCGGTGGTCACGCGGAACAACGCCTTTATGATCTATGACCAGCTTTGCGCCGAAAACGCGAAGGGTGAGATCAAGCCGCAAATGGCGGAAGGCTGGGAAACCTCTCAGGATGGGCTGACGCTGACCTTCACCCTGCGTGATGGGCTGATGTTCCATGATGGGGAGAAGGTGCTCGCCAAGGATTGCGTCGCGTCGATCAATCGCTGGGCAAAGCGCGATCCTTTCACCCAGGTGCTGTGGCCCAATGTCGCGGCGTTGGAAGCGCTGGACGATAAGCGCTTTCGTTTCCGCTTCCATAAGCCAACGCCCTTGCTGATGATGGCCTTGGGGCAGACGCAATTTCCCTGCTTCATCATGCCGGAACGTATCGCGAGTACCGATGCCTTTCAGCAAATCCGCGAAACCATCGGCAGCGGTCCTTTCCGCTTCCTCCGCGATGAATGGAACCCAGGCCAACGCGCGGCCTGGGCCAAGAATGAACGTTATATGCCGCGCCAGGAAGCGGTGGATGGCCTGGCCGGTGGCCGTGCACCCAAGATTGACCGCGTGGAATGGACCATCATCACGGACCCTGCCACCAGCGGCAATGCCATGGTGACGGGGGAGCAGGATTACTGGGAATACCCGCTGCATGATCTGCTGCCGCAGCTCCGCCGTGCGCGCGGCGTCACGGTGGAACAGCGGCTTTTGGATGGTACCTATGGCGTTTGTCGCTTCAATACGCTGCAACCGCCCTTCAACAATCCGGCCATTCGCCGTGCTGTCGCCATGGCTGTGGATCAGCGCGAATACCTGACGGCTGTTGCGGGTAATGATCCAGCCGGCTGGGGGGTGTGTGAGGGGGTGTTCACCTGCGGCACCGCACTTGCCAATGAACAAGGCAGTGAAGCCTTGAAGACGCGCAATATTGAAAGGGCGAAGGAAGCCCTGCGCGCGGCGGGTTATAATGGCGAAAAGGTCGTGCTGATCGCGCCGAGTGATTACCCGCAGATCAATGCGCTGTCGCTCATGACTGCCGACATCATCCGCCGTTTGGGGATGAATCTTGAGCTGATCGCGGCGGATTGGGGCACCTTGGTCCAACGGCGCACCAGCAAGGAGCCGGTGGAGCGCGGTGGCTGGAGCATTATCCACACCACATCCTCTGGTCAAAGCCTCGCCTTGCCGGTCTATCACCTGTTCCTGCGTGCCAATGCGGCCAATGCCTGGTTCGGCTGGCCGGATGTGCCGGAGATTGAAGCCTTGCGCGCCGAATGGGTGGAAAAGGGCGGCGATCCGGCGGAAAGCCAGCGGATCGCGCGCCTGCTGAACGCCAAGGCGATGGAGCAGATGTACTATATCCCCTTGGGCTTTTACTGGCAGCCTTCGGCCTGGCGGAACAATGTGACGGGCGTTTTCCGGGCGCCGGCCACGGTTTTCTGGAATATTGGCAAGAGCTAGGCCACACGGGCCCCAAGGGCGGGCTCTTCTGGCATGGGGTGTGCTTCTAAAAAGTAAGTTTCGGGCGGGGCTGGCTATTCCCGCGCCTCCCGAAGCAGGCTATGCGGCTTACTGGGCGTTGCCTTGCTTATAGGTGGGGCAATGTGGCTTTAATCTGGGCAGGTCGAACCGACCAAAACATGTTTGGGAGACAGGGCAATGGATCGTAGAAATTTCCTCAAAACCTCGGCCGGCATGGCCGCCATGGCAGGCAGCGTGGGCCTTTCTGCCCCAGCTCTGTCCCAAGGCGCTGCCGCGCGCACGCTGCGCTTTGTGCCGCAGGCCAATCTGGCCAATTTCGACCCGATCTGGGGTACTCAATACGTCGTGCGCAACGCGGCCTGCTTGGTGTGGGACACGCTGTATGGCTTCGACGATAAGCTGGAACCCAAGCGCCAGATGGTCGAAAGCGAAGAAGTATCGTCTGACGGCAAGGTCTGGACCTTCAAGCTGCGTGAAGGCCTGATGTGGCATGACGGCACCAAGGTGACA
>JBDKIR010000420.1:0-3092 GCA_039797035.1 Pseudomonadota bacterium
GCCCCAGGGCGGATGGGCTACGCTATCAATGCGCACGGCCAGCATGGCTTCGTCTGCCATCACTTCGAATTCACGAATAACCCCAGCACCGCCACGGAATTGCCCCGCACCCCCGGAATCCGTATTGATGCCGTATTGACGCAAGCGCACCGGGTAAGAGAGTTCCATGAACTCAACAGGGTAATTTTCCTGTGCGACGAAATAGACCGCATCCGTGCCATCGGCGAAGGGGCGTGCGCCATAGCCCACGCCGATACCATCACTCAGCAGGAAGGCCTTGCCATCATTTGAACCGCGCAGCGCAATGACAACATAAGCCGAATGCGCCGCGGGCGCGTTACCGCCACGGGCCACCGCGACCAAACCATGCAGCGCAGCCAGCAGGCGCATCATGGTGATGCCGCGCAGGCCCAAAGGGGCAGGGGAACGAGGCGCCAGCAATGATCCCTGCCGCAACAAGACCTGATCGATGGCGCGTGGTGCCCCGGCATTCAAGACCTGCCCTGGTTGCGTCTGCAGCACATAAAGGCCAAGGGCCATGCCCGGCACATCCGGATGCATCAGCAGATTAACCGGCCCTGGCGCCTGATTATCGGTTTTTGTCGCATCGAAAATGAATTTGTCATCCGCCGTGCGGGTCAAGGAAAGGCGCAAGGTAAAGGGGCCATTGCCATGCCCATCGCTATCGATGCAATCAGCAAAGCTTGTGGTGCCGACAGGGAAAATGTCCTTCAACTGTTCTCGCACGGCTGTTTCGGTGCGTGTCAGCAATTGCTGAAAGGCATCGGCCAGAATCTCTGCGCCAAAGCGTTGCGCCATTTCCGCCAGCCGCTTTTCGCCCAAGCGCACTGCCGCCATCAAGGCGCGGGTGTCACCCTGGGATTGCGTCGGAAAACGGCTATTGCGCCAGAAACTGCGCAGCAGGTCTTCATTCGTCTGGCCATCGCGCATCAGCCGCACGGGCGGAATGATGATGCCTTCCTGAAAATGGTCCGTGGCATCTGGGCTCAAGGATCCTGGACGAAGCCCACCAATATCGGAAAAATGCGCCCATCCCATGACAAAGCCGATGCGCTTGCCCGCATGAAAGGCCGGCGCCAGAAATACCTGGTCATTGGAATGTGAAACGGCACCGCCGCTGCCATAACAATCATTATACCAATAAAGATCGCCTTCCCGCATGGTTTCAATCGGAAACTGCGCGGCAACCGGGGCCACGATATCGCCGAAAATGGGCAAATCGCTGCCCACTGTCATGGCGCCATTGGCATCGAACAAGGCCGTGTAGAAATCCTTCTTTTCGCGAATGAAGGCCGACATGGCGGTGCGTTCCAGCAGCGCTTCCATTTCTGCCTGCGCCGCACGGGCGGCACCGCGAATGACTTCCAGTGTGACCAGATCACAGATCTGCATCGGGTGTTTCCTCAGGCCTCATCGAGCGTTTGGCCAAGTTCACGCCATAGGTGGCAGGCAACCTGCCGCTGCGGCGCAATGGTTTCCAGTGGCGGCATTTCCTGGGTGCAACGCGGCGCGGCAACTGGGCAGCGCGGCGAAAAGCGACAGCCGGCAGGTATATTGCGCAGGCTTGGCGGATCCCCCCGCAGCGTCGCGCCAGTTTGCGTGCCATCCAACCGTGGCGCCGCCGCAAGCAAGGCGCGTGTATAGGGGTGCGATGGCCGCAGGAAGATATCCGCCGCGCTGCCCTGTTCCACAATCTTGCCAAGATACATCACCGCAATGCGGTCACAGACACGGCGCACCACCGAAAGATCATGGGAGATGAAGATATAAGTCAGCCCGTATTGCGCGCGCAGGTCGCGCAATAACCGCAGCACCGCAGCCTGTACCGAAAGATCAAGCCCGGCTGTGGGTTCATCCAGAATGACCACGCTCGGCCGAAGCAGCAGAATACGCGCCAGGCCAACACGGCGTTGCTGCCCACCTGAAAGCTCATGCGGGTAACGTTCCGCCATGGCGGGATCGAGCCCAACAGCTTTCAGTATTTCCGTGATGCGCGCCGTCTGTTCGGCTTTAGTCGTGATACCCTGGATGGATAAGCCTTCGGCCAAGGTCGCGCCGATGCGCCACCAGGGATCCAGCGCGGCGCCGGGATCCTGATGGACATATTGCACTGAATTGCGCAGACGCCGCGCCTGGCGGGGTGCTTGGCCTGAGACGATTTGCCCATTCAGGCGGATCTCTCCGGCGGATTCCTGCTGCAAGCCAAGCAGGCTGCGTGCCAAGGTGGTTTTGCCGCAGCCACTTTCACCGACAATACCGAATACCTCTCCGGCTTGGACCGAGATATCAACGCCATCAACAGCGTGAACGCCCGCTTGCCGGCGCCATAAGCCGCGTTTGCCGCCAAGTTCAACGCGCAGCGCGCTTGTGCCAAGGATTTCAGACATGATCATCTTCGGGCAAGGCTTCGCCATACCAGGGGCAGGCCACCATATTCCCTGTATCTGACTGGATGAAGGAAGGGGGCGCTGCCGAACAAGCAGCACGCGCGATTGGGCAGCGCGGATGGAAACGGCATCCATCGGGCTGCGCCGTGGCTGGGGGCACGGTGCCGGGAATACCAATCAGCGTTTCGGCGCGGTCAGGATGGCAGGCCAGCAGCATGCGCGTATAGGGATGGCGCGGCGCTGCAAGCAATGAGGCGGTGGGCCCAGCTTCGGCCATGCGGCCGGCATAAAGCACCAAAACCTCATCGCAGATGCTGGAAAGCACGCCGAAATCATGTGTCACGAACAATAGCGATAAGCCCCGTTCCGCGACCAACCCGCGCATCAGATTAAGAATTTCGCGCTGCGTTGTCACATCCAGCGCTGTGGTGGGTTCATCCGCGACCAGCAGGCTCGGATCACAGGCAAGGGCCGCGGCAATCAGCAGGCGCTGCCTTTGGCCACCAGAAAACTGATGGGGATATTTCAATAAGGCGGCTTCCGGATCGGGCAATTGAACCGCGCGGAATAGATCCAGCAGTTTGGCGCGATGATCCCGGCGGGAGCCTGGCGCGTGCCGGCGCATGATTTCCAGGATCTGATCGCCTGCGCGAAATACTGGGTTCAGGGACAAATAGGGATCCT
>JBDKIR010000421.1:0-4318 GCA_039797035.1 Pseudomonadota bacterium
CGATAATCACGCGCCCCAATTGCGGGGTGGTGACATGCGCACCCTGCGCCGTGGTGATGAAACCGAAGCCTTCATTGCCCACGCGCGCGCCGGGGTGAAGCACGACCCTATCCCCAGCCAGGCAGAACATCATGCTGGCATGGGCGCGGATACGCCCATGCGCCCCAAGCTTGCAGCCTGGGCCGATGGAGGCATGGTTTTCGATGATGCATTCAGGGCCGATTTCCGCGCCCGGCCCGATGAACACAAAGGCACCAATTTCACAATTGGCGCCAATCTTAGCATCCGGGGCGATGAAGGCGGTTGGGTGAATTCCCGGTCTCGGCACCGGCGGCGGATGAAACAAGGTAGCTATTTTGGCGTAGCCCGCCTGCGCTTGGCCGTGAATAATCGGTATGCAGTCCGTTGGCACATGTTCCGCCCATTCGGGACTGACAATAACCGCGCCGGCCTTACTGGCCTTCAAGGCATTCAGGTAGCGCTTGCCCTCCATGAAGGACACTTCATGAGCCGAGGCGAGATGCAGAGGCCCAATACCGGTGAAGAGCCGATCACCGTTCTGAACCGGCGTGCTCCCCAGCGCGGCACAGATGTCCGTCAAAGACAATGTGCCGGCTGGTGGATAGAAGCGCGGATCAGCACTCAAGAGTATCAGTTCCGCCGTGGAGGAGTAGCCGCAGGCGCTGTGGCTGGCGCGGCCGCCCCAGCGTTATCAGGCGGCAGATTGACGCTGGAAATCATCCGGTTGAGCTGCACGGCGACTTCTTCGGTCAAATCGAAGGGGGGTTCGTTGAAAATGACCAAGGGGCGGGGCAGAACGATATTCACGCTGCGGCTTGTAGCGACCTGCCGGATGATAATGGCAAGTGCTTGCTCGATTTCGCGCAATGCCTGCTGCGCCAATTGCTCAAGGTCACGCGCCCGATCACGGAAAATACGCTGCCCATCAGTAATTTGGTCCTGCAGGGCACGTTCGCGGCTGCGCAATTGCTCGGGTGAAAGGCTCGCCCGTTCATTGCCCAAGCGTTGCTGTTCGTCACGCCAACGCTGTTGCTCGCCTTGGACGTCTTCATTCAGCTTGGCGCGGCGGCGCTCGATTTCCTGACGAACCTGGTTGAACGCCGTGGAAACGCGCTGAATCTCCGGCACATCAACAATGCCAATCACGGCCGCCGGCGGTGGCGTGCCCGGGGGCAGCGCCGGTGGTGCCTGCACCTGCTGCGCCGGTTGCTGACCTTGGCGCTGCGCGGGCTGCTGCGCGGGGCGCTGTTGTGCTCCTTGCGGTGCTTGCTGGCCTGGCACAAACCAGCCGGGCTGATTCTGTGCGGAGGCCATCATTGGGATGGCGAGCATAACGGCAAGAGCCAAGCGATTCATGGGGTAAGTATCCCGTTCTAGAAGCGTGTGCCAAAGCCCAGCCTGAAGAGCTGAGTCTTGTCGTAGTCCTTTTTGATAACGGCTTTGCCGAAGTCGATATTGATCAGACCGATCGGACTACGCCAGGAAAAGCCCACACCCACGCTAACACGCGGATCGGCTTCATCAACAGGTTTGGCGCCAGGATACTTTGTCTGGTCGAAATAGCTGTCTGGCAAACCAGAAAGAGAACCAACATCCACAAAGGTCCGGCCCAGCAGGCCAAGCTCATTGGGTAGCGGCAGCGGAAAACGCATTTCTGCCGAACTGGTCCAGAGCACCCGCCCACCAAGCGAGTCCCCCGTGCTGGTATCCTGCGGTCCAGCGCCGCCAAGACGGAACCCGCGCAGGTTTTCGCCGCCAAGGAAGAAGCGGTCTACGATACGGTCGTCCTTATCGCCCATCGGGTTCAGAATACCGCCGCCTGCGGCCAGAACCAGCACAAAGTCCGGATCGCCGAGCCACTGCTCAAAGGGGATATAATACTGACCATCAGCCCGGCCGCGGATATAGCTCACATCCCCACCAAGGCCCGCATAATCCCCGCCGACGCGAACCACATAGCCGGAACGCGGTTCAACTCGGCTATCGCGCATGTCGTAGGTGACCGTCGTAGAAACTTGCGACAGCAAGGTACGGCCTGCCTGCTCCAGGATGAAGCGGGACGCATAGCCATTGATATCGTAAATATCGCGATCGATGAGCGAATAGGACCAGTTCTGACGCAGCCGATCATTTATTTCATAGCCGGTGCGTAGTGCGAAGCCGGCACGACGTTCACGGTAACCCGTAACGTACCGCAGGTCACGGTTGATCAGGAAGGCATCCGCGCCAGCGGCCAGGTTGCGATCCAGAAATTGCGGGTCAGTGACAGAAAGATCCAGCTGGCTGCGCTTCTGCGCCAGAACGCCGCCAACACGCCCATCAAGGCCCATCCCGAGCAAATTGCGTTCCCGGACCCCGACATCAAGCAACAGCCCCGCATCGGTGGCGTAACCGCCGCCCAGGGTAAACTCGCCTGTGGCACGCTCCACGACAGAGGTATTCACGTTAACCCGCTCGGGCCCGGAACCAGGCTGGTTGGTGATTTGTACGTCCGAGAAATAGCCCAAGGACCGGATACGATCGCGCGAACGCCGGATTTGTTGCGCATTCATCGGGTCGCCTTCCGCCAAGCGGAACTCACGGCGAATGACCCGGTCTTCTGTGCGCGTATTGCCCGAAATATCGATTCTTTCCACAAAAGCGCGGGCGCTTTCGCGGATGATGAACATCAGATCCACGACTGACCTTGCCGGGTCACGCGTGACGCGCGCTTGCACTTCAACGAAAGAATGACCGCGACTTTGCAGGATATCGGCCAGTTCAGTGCTGGCACGTTCAACGGCATCGCCATCGTACCAGGCATCATCCGAGATATCGATTTCCCGCCGCAGGCTGGGCCCATTGATGCCGGCAACTTCGCTCGACACCTCTACCTTACCAACGCGATAGCGCTTGCCCTCATTCAAGGTATAGGTGATGAAAAATGCACTGCGATCCGGCGTCAATTCCGCCGTGCCGCCAGTGACCTGCACATCCGCATAGCCTTGGCGGAGGTAAAAGCGCCGAAGTAATTCGCGGTCATAGGCCAGCCGATCTGGGTCATAAATGTCGCTGGATGACAGAAGGCGGAACCATGCTTGTTCCTGTGTTGAAACGACGTCCTTAAGGCGTGCTTCTGAGAACGCGTTGTTGCCAACAAAATTCACCCGCGAAACAAGGGCAGCCTCACCTTCGGTTACCTCAAATACAAGATCGACCCGATTTTGATCCAACTCGACTATTTTGGGTTCTACCGACGCCAAGAAACGCCCACGGCGTGCATACACTTCAAGGATACGCTGGCGATCTGTCTGAACCGCGGCCGGCGTATAAACACCGCGCGGCTGCGTCAGTATAACGCCGCGCAATATTTCGCTGGATATTCTCCGATTACCTTCAAACGCCACGCGATTGACGATCGGGTTTTCCACCACGCGCACAACCAGGCGGGACCCATCCGATCTGATTTCAACATCGCGGAACAGCCCGGTCGCAAACAGCGCCCTGAGGCTGCGATCAATCCGATCCTGCGCCGCCACGTCGCCGCGCTGAATAAGCATGTAACTGCGCACCGTATCGGGGTCGATGCGTTGCGTGCCTTGCACATCAACGACGCTGACACGGCCACCCCCGCGGCCCGCTTCCTGTGCAGCGACAGGGGCGGAGAAGGCCAAAAGGGCAAGAAGGGCAAAGAGGGCGCGAATATGGGTCAAGGAATCGGCACCTGGTTGTTCAAAGCACCGTCTTAACTACCCGAGGAGCGCCCCCCCCGCCACCCCCAAAGCATCAGCCGAGCAGGCCGGTCACCCAACGTACCAATCCAGATTGGGCTAAGTCATTCCAAGTGGCGAAAATCATGAGCCCGATCAGCAAGGCAAAGCCGGCCCTAAAGCCATATTCCCGGGCGCGGAGCGGCAAGGGCCGCCCCCGAATCGCTTCAGCCGCGTAAAACAGCAAATGCCCGCCATCCAAGACCGGGATGGGAAAGAGATTGATCAGGGCAAGGTTGATGGACAAAAGCGCCGTGAAGGTGATGAAGGCGGCAAGGCCCATATTGGCGACCTGCCCGGACATTTGCGCAATCCGGAGCGGCCCCCCCAGATCCTCCGCGCCACGGCTCCCGGAAATCATCTGCCAGACCCCGGCCAGGGTCTGCCCAGTGATATCGAAGCTATGGGTCACCCCTGACCATAGGGCACTGAAAGGGTCCAGTTTTTCGAAAACCGGGCTACCCCCTGAAATCCCGAGCATCCCAAGCCCGTCGCTTGGTCTCGGTTGTGGGGTGGCGGTGACTTTAAGCTGCGATTCGCCGCGCCCA
>JBDKIR010000422.1:0-3540 GCA_039797035.1 Pseudomonadota bacterium
GTCATTTTTTTGGATCTATTTGCTGAACTGCCGAAAAGAGCAAACTAGAGCGTCTTGCGTTCACATGGCTTCACGCAACCCGCTCTAGTTCGTTTTTTTCGAGCATCTTCACACGTTCAGATGTTTCCATCTGAACGTGATCTGCTCTAGCGTCTAAAAGCTCTAATTCCCCAAGCGTTCCAATATCGCGGGCACATGCACCTGATCGCCCTTGTAGTTACCGGTCAGCGCATACATCACAAGATTGGTCCCGAAACGATACGCCAGCACGCGTTGCCGCGCCCCGCCCGGGATCGTCGCATGCGGGTGCTGGCCATTGCGGTCCATCGCCCATGCCGCCGCCCAATCATGCCCGCCCAGGATCACCGGGCTCACGCTGTCATTGGCGCGGTCCTGCTCGCGCGCCACCCAAACCTGCCCACCGGCATAGCGCCCCGGCAATTCATTCAGCAGGTAAAAGGCGCGCTTCAATACGTGATCCTCAGGCACAGGCATCAGCGGCGGAATGGCCAAATCGCGCGTGATGCGACGCAGCGCCGCTGCCGCCCCCGGCGCCATGCCCGCACCCGAGCCCTGGTCACGCGTATCGATCAGGATAATGCCGCCCTGGCGCATGAATTCATTCAAGGCCGCGGTCATGGCCGGGCTTGGCGTGGCGGCCTCTGGCAGGATCGGCCAATAGAGCAATGGGTAGAAGGAAAGATCATCCTGCCCCGGCGTCACGCCATGGGGTTCGGCCAAGGCGGCCGCGGTTCGCCGATTGACGAAATCGGACAGGCCGGCAAGCCCGCTTTGCGCAACCTCATCCACTGCACGATCACCGCTGCGGATATAACCAAGCCGGGTCGCCAAGGCCGCGCTGCCATCGCGGTTCTCAGCCATGGCTGGCAGCGCCATGATCAACAATAACGGCAAGGCCAGCCATTTTGGCCGCCAGAGGCCGCGCAAGCCAAGCGCGGCCACCAGCTCCAACAGAAACAGCGCAAAGGCCATGGCCAGCAGCCAGGGCCCCAGGTCACGCTCTGCCGATTCCATGCCCAAGGTCATGAGTTTGGCATCCACAGGCCAAGCCCCGATGGCGCGCGGGGGCGGCAGATGCGTCGCCAGATTAAGCGCGCGGCGATAAGCGCCATCCTGTGACTGTCCAATCGGCCCATACCATCCGGGCGGGTGGCGGGGCGATGCGGGGCTTTCATCCACCCGTCCCGCCGCGATGGGCGCCACGCCGGCCGGCGGTGCGCCCAAGCGCCCGAAGCCATTGAGTGTTTCAAGCGGCGCCAAGAGTTGCTCCCCCTCCGCCGCGCTGACACCGGCGGAAAGCGCGACCAAGCGGCGCAGCATGTCCACAAAAAGCCCCGAAAGCGGCAGGTTGGACCATTCCGCCTGGGCCGTGACATGGAACAGCACAATCCGCCCGGCACCGCGCCGTTCGGCCGTCACCAAAGGGGTGCCATCCGCCAAGCGCGCCCAGCTCAGCTCCGCCAATCGCAAGGAGGGTTGCGCCAGAACCTGACGTTCCACGGTGACTTCCGCCGGCGGCGTCAGCCCGGCGAAAGGCGATGTATCCGGGAAGGCGGCCAGGGTTTGCGGCTTGTCCCAGGTCAGTGCCCCGCCCAATTGGCGTTCGCCCGCGCGCAAGGCCACCGGCAGAAGACTATCCTGCTTTTCCGCCAGATTGGGCCCGGCAAAGCGGATCAGCATGCCGCCCTCACGCACCCAGCGTTCCAAGGCGTCACGCTCCCTCGGGTCGGACAGATCACGATCGGCCAGGATCAGCACGGAAAGCCGGCGCGCCAGCAGCGCTTCCAGATTGCCACGCCGCAATTCGGCAAAGGGTTCCAGGGCACGCACCAGATAAAAAAGTGGGCCGATCAGCGGCGCCTCGGCGCCCGCTTCTTCGGCGGCAGCCAATCCGACAGGGCGCCGACGGAAGCGTTCATCCAGCAGAAACACCCCCGCCGCCCCGGCATCACCTTCCAATTCCAACCGGGTGATCTGCTGGCGAATTTCGCTCGGCAGTTCCAACGCCACCTCTGCTTCTGTCTGCCCTGGCGCCACGGCGATATCAGCGCGGGCCAGGCTCTGCCCATCATTGCCGCGCGCCAGAACCGCTGCCCGCCCCGGCCGCGGCGACGCCATTTGCTGGATTGTGACCTTCAGCCGATCCCCCTCCAGCGAGGGTGGGGTGATGATGCGATGCGTCTCACCCTCGGCCCTCAGCACGGCCAGGGGCCCGGCAGCGGCCAAGCCTGAGAGGAAACCGGCGGCATCCTCAGCCCCGCCATGCTCCAGCCCATCGGTGATGAATATTGTTTCAAAACCCCCGGGCATCGCCGCGCGCAATGCCTGCAAGGCGCGCAGGGCAGCGGCGCGATCCGGCGCCCAGGGCTTGGGGCGGAGCAGGGCCAAAAGCCCCGCCACATCCTCCGCCGGCCGGAAAATGGGCGCGGCGCTGTCATTTTCAGCCGCGGCGGTGGTCAGCAGGGCAACCGACCGCCCTTCGCGCCGCGCCGCCTCAAGGACCGGCTGGGCGGCCGCCATCCGGCGCGGCCAATCTGCCGCGGCGGCCCAGCCATCATCCACCACCAGCAGCAGCGGCCCGGCATGGCCCGTGCCCGCGCTCGGCTGCCACAAGGGTCGGGCGAGGCCCAGGATGATCAGCGCAGCGATCAGAAGGCGGAGCAGCAATAACCACCAGGGCGTCCGCGCGGGGGTCGGTTCCTCGGCGCGCAGGTCACGCAGAATGCCAATCGCGGGGAAGATTTGCCGCCGAGGCGCTGGCGGCGTGACGCGCAGCAGCCACCACAGCAGCGGCAAGGCGGGCAGCGCCAGCAAGAGCCATGGCGCGGCGAAGGCCAAGGGACCAAGTGCCAGCATCAGCCGGGCGCCAAGCGCTGATAAAGCGCAAGCAAGGCCGCCCCCGGCGCGTGATCCGTGCGATGCGTGGCGAAGCTCCAGCCCGCCGCAGCTGTCAACGCCTGCAACCCCGCCCGATGCCGCGCCAAGGCCGCGAGATAAGGGGCGCGAATGCTCTCCACCCGGGGCACCGGGGCCGGCGCCCCGCCGGCGGGATCCTCAAACCTCGTATGCCCGGCGAAGGGCAAGGTTTCTTCGGCGGGGTCGAGGATTTGCAGCATATGGCCGCGCAGCCCCTGCGCCGCCAAAGCAGCGACCTGGCGGCGGGTTTCCGCAAGCGGGGCCAGAAAATCCCCAAAAAGCACGAGGCGCGCATGGCGCGGCAGGCTGGCATCGCTCGGCACGGGGGATTGATGGGGCAGAAACCCTGCCAGCGCCACCAAGGCCCCCTGCCCGGTAAACGCACGCCGCGCCCCGAAAGCGCGCAGCCTTTCCCCCCCGCGCAACAATAGCGCCCCGAGCGCGAGCAACAGCACATCGGCGCGGTCCTGTTTGCGCGGCAGATCATCACGGCTGCGCCAGGCCATGCCGGGCCCGGTTTGAGACCATAAGGCCACGCTTTGTGCCGCTTCCCATTCGGTTTCGCGGATGAAAACCCGTTCCGCCCGGGCCGATTGGCGCCAA
>JBDKIR010000423.1:0-8820 GCA_039797035.1 Pseudomonadota bacterium
GGACTGCGTCGGCACGCGGTTTTCAGTAAAAGACTATTTGCTGAGAGAAACTGGAGCGGGCGAAGGGATTCGAACCCTCGACCCCAACCTTGGCAAGGTTGTGCTCTACCCCTGAGCTACGCCCGCGGTCCTGTCGTGGCGCGCCTAGTGCCATGAACCGGCGTGTCTGGCAAGCCTTACCTGAATGGCCCGAAACGCTCCCTTATCTCGGCTGTGGTCCCCCATGGCGGGGCGGGTCCCAGGCCGCAGCCTCTGGTCGGATGGCGCGGTCCGTTCCATGCTGCCCGCCAAGCACCATTAGGAGATTTTCGGATGGCCTCATTGCTTTTTTCCCCGCTGACGATTCGGGGGATAACCCTGCCCAATCGCGTGGTGATGCCGCCGCTGTGCCAATATTCGGCGATTGAGGGCCTCGCGAATGATTGGCACATGGTGCAGCTCGGCCGTTTCGCCGTGGGGGGCTTTGGCCTGATTTTTACCGAAGTTACCTCGGTGATGCGTGAAGGGCGGATCACCCATGGGGATCTGGGCCTGTGGTCCGATGCGCATATTGAACCGGTGAAGCGCCTGGCGAGCTTCATTAAAGCCCAAGGGGCGGTTCCGGCCATGCAGCTTGGCCATGCCGGGCGCAAGGGGTCTTCCCAGCGCGCTTTTGAAGGCAATGGGCCCATCGGCGCGGCCGAAATCGCCAAGGGGGAAAAGCCCTGGCCCGTGGTTTCGGCCACTTCAACGGCGATTGGCGAAGGCCATGAACAGCCCTCGGCCCTGACCGTGCAGGGCATGGCCGATATTTGTGAGGCCTTCGCCACGGCGGCGCGTCGAGCCTTGGCAGCTGGCTATGAGGCGATCGAGGTGCATTGCGCCCATGGCTATCTGCTGCACCAATTCCTCTCTCCTCTGTCGAATACCCGCAATGACGCCTATGGCGGCGATCTAGCGGGCCGGATGCGCTTTCCGTTGGATGTTGTGCGCGCGGTGCGGGCCGCCTGGCCGGAAAATCTGCCGCTTTTTGTGCGGATTTCCGCGGTCGATGGCGCGGATGGTGGCTGGGAAATGTCCGATAGCGTGGCTTTCGCGCGGGAATGCCAAAAGCTGGGCGCCGATGTGATGGATTGTTCTTCGGGCGGTATTGGTGGCACTGCCACCGGCAGCAAGCGTGTGCCGCGCGGTTATGGTTTCCAAATTCCCTATGCGGCGCAGATCAGGCGCGAATTGGGCATGAAATCCATGGCGGTGGGCCTGATTATCGGCCCCCATCAGGCCGAAGCCGCCCTGGCGGCCGGCGATGCCGATTTGATCGCGGTCGGGCGCGAAGGGATGAATAACCCGAATTGGCCCCTGCATGCCCGCGCCGTGTTGGAACCGGGCACCACGGAAGAAGTTTTTGGCTGCTGGCCGGCACAGCATGGCTGGTGGATGGAAAAACGCGGCGCCGTGATGAATGCGCTGGGTAAGCCCCCGGCCTGAAGAAATTATCAATCACCCAAGGAGAAACGTCATGAAACTCGCCTATTCGCCCAATAGCCCCTATGTGCGCAAATGCGTCGCGCTGGCCATTCAACGCGGCATTGATCAGCAGCTTGAACTCTGGACCGTCGGCACCACGGATCCTGCCTTGGTGAAGGTGAACCCGCTTTCCAAAGTGCCCACCTTGATCCTTGCAGATGGTACGGCGCTGTATGACAGCCCGGTGATTTGCGAATACCTCGACAGTGTTGGTAACGGCCCCAGGCTGTTCCCTGCCGCCGGACCGGCGCGCTGGAAGGCCTTGCAGCAGGCAGCCTTGGGTGACGGCATTCTTGATGCCACCCAGCCGCGCCGGCGTGAAATTGCCCTGCCCCAGGATGAAGGCCGCAAAAGCTATATCGCCTTGCAGCAGGGTAAGGTGACAGCGGCGCTGGCCGTGCTGGAAGCGGAAGCCGATAGCCTTGGCATGCTGACCACGATTGGTGAAATCACCATCGCCTGTGCCTTGGGCTATCTTGATTTCCGTTATGCCAATGAACCCTGGCGGCCCGGCCATCCCAAGCTGGAAGCCTGGTATGCGAAAGTGTCCGCCATGCCTGCGATGACGCGCACTGCGCCGCCAGGCTGACATGAAGCACGGCCCGGGGCACCGCGACTGGCCCCGGGCTTGTGAAGCAAAGGGGCGATCATGATGGGTATCTCTCGACGCGACATATTGGGTGGTTTCGCCGGTTTAGGCCTGACCACCGGCGCCGGCGCGCAGGCGCCAGCGCGGGCGCCAATCCGCCTGATTTCTGGCTTCGCACCCGGCGGCGCGGTGGATATTGTGGCCCGCATTGCGCAGGAAGCGATTTTGCGGCGCAGCGGCCAGCAGATTGTGATTGAAACCCGTAGCGGCGCTTTAGGTTTCATCGCGTTGCAGCAGGTGGCGCGTGCCGCGCCCGATGGGCTGACGCTTGGCATTGGCATCATGGGCAGCATGAGTGTGGCGCCGGCTGTGCCGGGTTCCAGCATTCCGCTGAACCTCGACACTGAATTGACGCCGATCTGCAATCTGGCCGGCACGCCCATGGCGTTGATCGCCCGTCCGGATGCGCCGTTTTCAAGCCTCGCGGAATTTGTGGCTTGGGCCAAGCAGCGGCCCGG
The DNA here is from genome assembly GCA_039797035.1 of Pseudomonadota bacterium. Classification (GTDB taxonomy): domain Bacteria; phylum Pseudomonadota; class Alphaproteobacteria; order Acetobacterales; family Acetobacteraceae; genus Neoroseomonas. The sequence goes on from JBDKIR010000423.1 coordinate 2,614, forward strand.
GCAAGCAACCTATGCTTCCACCGGGAATGGATCCACCAATCAACTCGCCGCGGAATATCTGGCCAAGGAAGCGGGGCTTTCGCTTTTGCATGTGTCCTATCGTGGCGGTGCGCCGGCTGGCATGGATATCATGGCGGGGCGTGTTGATATCTTCTTTGGCAATGTTGCCGAATTCGCCCAGATGATCAGGGATCGGCAGGTCAAAGCCCTGGGGCTGGCGGCGACGAAACCCTCACCCATGTTGCCCGAATTGCCCTTGCTGACACGTGACTATCCGGCTTTGGATATTTCCAATTGGTTCGGTCTTTACGGGCCTGCGGGCATGAACCCAGAACAGGTCAATAGTATCGCCCGCCTATTTACCGAAGCCATGACCGATGCTGCGACCTTACCGGTACTCGCGCAGCGGGGGCTGGAGGCTTTGCCCGAAATCGGGCCTGCCTTCACCGCCAGGATGCTGGCTGACCGGGCACGCTGGGCTGCCGTGGCTCGTGCGGCAAATATTCGTGCGGATTGAAGGATATCATGGCTGAACTTCCGCTTTCTTTGGGTATCGATATCGGTGGCACGTTCACTGATTTGGTGGTGCTGGACCACGCCACAGGCAAGGCCGCGATCTGGAAGGAAAGCACCACCCCGGATGATCCGGCGCGGGGTGTCATGGCCGGCATCAAGCGCTTGTTGGAAACCCAGGCCATTGCCCCGCAACGCATTGGCCGCGTTGTGCATGCCACGACGCTCTTCACCAATGCGTTGATTGAACGAAAAGGCGCGCCGACTGGGTTGTTGACCACGGCCGGCTTCGGCGATGTGCTGGAAATCGGGCGGGAACGTAAATACGAATTATACGATCTGTTCATTGAAATGCCGAAGCCCTTGGTGCCGAGGCCTTGGCGGCGTGAAATTTCTGAGCGCCTTGCACCGGATGGCAGTATCGAAAAGCCCGTGGATATTTCGGCGGTATTGCGTGAAACCGAAGCGCTGATCGATGCTGGCGTGGAAAGCCTTGGGATTGTCTTCCTGCATGCCTATGCCAATGCAGCGCATGAACAGGCGGCGGCAGAGGCTATCCTGCGGCGCTTTCCGCAATTATCGATTTCGCTATCGTCAGATATCGCACCAGAAATTCGCGAATACCCCCGCGCCAGCACGACAGTCTGCAATGCCTATGTCCGTCCCATTGCGGAAATCTATTTGTCGCGCCTGGAAACGCAATTGAAGGCTGCCGACATTCCGGGTGGCTTGTTTCTGATGCTGTCCAATGGTGGCCTGACGCATGTGGCCGAAGCCAAGCGTGCCCCGGTGCAATTGTTGGAAAGCGGCCCAGCCGCAGGTGCTTTGGCCGGCGCTTGGTTCGGCCGGCATGCGGGGCTGGATCGCGTATTGGCTTTTGATATGGGCGGCACCACGGCGAAATTGGCGCTGGTGGATGATGGTCAGCCCCTGGTCGCTTGGGGATTTGTAGCTGCGCGCGAAAAACGTTTTCTGCGCGGATCCGGCCTGCCGGTGCAGATTGCTACAGTGGAATTGATCGAAATCGGCGCAGGCGGCGGTTCCATGGCGCGGAAAAGCGAGCTTGGCACCCTTCATGTCGGGCCAGAAAGCGCCGGTGCGCAGCCCGGGCCCGCCTGTTATGGACGCGGCGGTAGCGCGCCAACGGTGACGGATGCGGATTTGGCGCTGGGTTACCTTAATGCGGATTTCTTCCTGGGTGGGGCGATGCGCATTGATATGGCCGCAGCGCATCACGCCTTGGGTGCCTTGGCCAAGGATCTTGGCGTCAGCGCGGAACGTGCGGCTTTTGGCATTCATGATGTGGTGAATGAAAACATGGCCGGCGCGGCGCGCGTGGCCATTGCCGAACGTGGGCGGATTCCGCGTGAATACGCCTTGATGGCCACGGGCGGTGCTGCGCCGGTGCATGCCTGGAATGTCGCGCGCAAGCTTGGTGTGAAGCGCGTGGTCTGCCCACCGGGGGCTGGTGCTGGCAGCACGATTGGCATGTTGATGGCGCCGGCCCGCGCGGACCGCACCGCTTCCTTCAATACAAGCCTGGCAAGCGTGGATTGGCGTGCCCTGAACGCCACTTACGATAGGCTGGAACAGGAAGCGATGGCGCTGGTGCAAGATACCGGCGCCGATCTTGCGCAGCGTGACATCCAGCGTTTGGCGGATATGCGCTATATCGGACAAGGCAGTGAGATTACCGTGCGTTTGCCCGATAAGCTTGAAACAGATGCCGTGCGCAGCGCCTTTGAAGCCGCCTATCGCGCCCTGTTTGGCCGAACACCGCCAGGTGCCGCCATTCAATTCGTCACGCTGCGCTTGGCCTTGACCGCGCCTGTGCCCGGAGCCGAAGCCTTGCTGCAACTGGCAGTGCGCGCGGGTGGCGCTGCCCAAAAAGGTAGCCGCCCAGTCTTTTTTGCGGAAGCCAGTGGCATGATCGAAACACCGGTCTTTGATCGCTATGCCTTGCGCCCGGGGTTTCGCACGCGTGGTCCTGCGGTTTTTGAGGAAAACGAGAGCACCTTCATCGTCGGGCCTGGCGCCAGCATTGAAATGCTGGCCGATGGGTCCATCGCTGCCGAGATTGAGGATATGCCCGCATGACGCGCCGCTTCGATGCTGTTGAATTGGAATTGCTGTGGCGGCGCCTGATTTCCTTGGTGGATGAGGCAGCGGCGGCCTTGGTGCGCACTTCCTTTTCCACGCTGGTGCGTGAATCCTATGATTTCTCCTGCATCGTGACGGATGCGACAGGGCAATCATTGGTCCAGGCGACGGAAAGCATACCGTCCTTTATTGGGACCCTGCCCGAAACGGTGAAGCATTTTCTGCGTTTCTTTCCGGTTGAAACCCTTGCACCCGGTGATGTTCTCATCACCAATGACCTTTGGCTTGGTACGGGCCATTTGCCGGATATCACCGTTGCCAAGCCAATCTTTTTGCATGGCAAGTTGGTTGCCTTCAGTGCCTCCACCGCGCATGCGCCCGATATCGGCGGGAAGATACGCAGCCCCGAACCGCGAGAGGTCTTCGAAGAAGGCTTGCAAATCCCACCCTTGAAGCTGATGCGCGCAGGGGTGATGGATGAAACCCTGGTCGCCATGATCAGGCAAAATGTGCGTACCCCCGAACAGACTCTAGGTGATTTGTGGGCGCAGGTTGTGGCGCTGGATTTGATGGAAGATCGTGTGATGGGCCTGATGCGTCAGGCGGATTTGCCGGATCTTTCTGATCTTGCGGCAGAAATTCAAGGACGCTGCGAAGCGGCCATGCGTGCCGCCATACGCGCTCTGCCTGATGGAACATACCACAGCGAATTGCAGACGGATGGTCTGTTGGAAACGCCCATCACCATCAAGCTGGCGCTGACGGTCGCTGGCGATGAAATCATCATGGATTACACGGGTACAGATGCGCAGGTGGATCGTGCGATCAATTGTGCGCTTTGTTATACCTATGCCATGTCCATGTATGGGGTGAAGGTCTGTACCTCCCCCAATCTGCCCAATAACGAAGGCGCCTGGCGGCCCATTAAACTCAAGGCGCCGGAAGGTTGCATTGTTAATCCGCAATTTCCGGCATCGGGCGGGTCACGCATGCTGATCGGCCATTATCTGCCGATGCTGGTCTTTGGTTGCCTTGGCCAGATTGTGCCCGAACGTGTCATGGCCGCTTGTGGTTCCCCGATGTGGGGCATGAATCAATCTGGCGTGCGGGAAGGCGGCAAGCCATATGCAAATATGTTTTTCTACAATGGCGGCATGGGCGCCAATATGCGTGGTGATGGCGTGACAACGCTGTCCTGGCCTTCAAATGTTTCTTCCACCGCCATCGAAATCAGCGAACATATCGCCCCCTTGCGCTTTCATCATAAGAAGCTGCGTCCCGATTCCGGTGGGCCTGGGCGTCATCGCGGCGGGCTTGGTCAGGAAATCCTGATTGAAAGCCTCTCCGCTTCACCTATCGCCGTATCCTTCCTGGCTGAACGCACCATTTTTCCCGCTTTTGGCATTGAAGGTGGCATGGCGGGGGCGCCCGGGGAATTGCGCATTAATGGCACCACCACCGACCCCAAGAAGCAATATGTGTTGAAGCGCGGGGATACGGTTTCCCTTGCCACGCCTGGTGGCGGCGGGCATGGGGATCCCAAACAACGTGCTGATGCTGCGCTTTCGGCTGATATCGCCGCCGGGTATGTGACCGATACCCGCGCCTATCGCGGCTGAGGCGCCGCCACAGCTTGCTGCCAGGCTGTGGCGATCTCATCCCGCCGCGCCACCCATACCTGATCACCGAGTGCCCGCAGCCGCGCCAGCACATTTTCAAATGCCGCAAAGCGGGCGGGTCGTCCGGCGATGCGCAGGTGATAGCCGATGTTCAAAAGGCGCGGCTTGCCCGCGGCGGCTTCCGCGAGCAACACATCCAGGGCGTCATTGACGTATTCCACCATTTCGGACGCGCGGACGAAGCCATTGGGGTGGAAGAATTTCATGTCATTCGTATCAAGCGCATAAGGCAGCACCAAAAGCCCTGGCGCGGCTGGATCCCGATAGGGCAAATCATCATCAAAAGCATTGGACACCCAGGTATAGCCACGTTCCGCTAGGAGTGATCGGGTCCAAATACTTTCCGAACCACGACAGAAAAAACCGCGCGGTGCCACGCCACAGGCCGCCTGGATGGCCGCATGGCAGCGATCAAGATCAAAGGCTTCCGCTTCCCGCGATGGGTAATCCGCGTGCGGGCGCCATAACCAGCCATGCGCTGCCGCTTCATGGCCACGCCGTATTGCCTCGGCCGCCAGGGATGGGGCGCGCTCAACGGCGCGGCCACACATCAGGAAAGTCGCGCGAATGCCATGATGATCCAGCGCATCCAGCATGCGCCATAATCCGGCGCGCGTGCCATAGGCGAAGATTTGTTCCTGCCCCATATCGCGAATACCCGGGGGCACCACGCTGATGACTTCCCCCATGCGTTCGGATTGCGGGTCTCCATCACCCACTTGCTGTTCGGCGCCTTCTTCGAAATTGACCGCGATGGAAACGGCCAGGCGCGCGCCATTCGGCCAGCGCATATCGGGCCAACGCCCGCCATAGCCAACCAAGTCTCGGGTCATGCGCTTTCCCCTTTGCGTAAGTGGCGGCCCCACCATGCCATGCTGGCGCCAGCCAAGGGCAGAATGGCCAAGAGAGCGAAGGCATAGCGATAGCCCTGAAATTCCTGGCCGAGAATGGAAATCAATGGTGGCCCGATCACGGCACCCGCGAAACTCAAGGCAATGACGGCGCCAGACGCAGCACCTGTGGCGCCTGGCGGAGCCAGCCGGACGCTTTCGGCCACCAGCACGCCATTCCATCCAGCGGTGCTGGCGCCGATGGCGACAAATAACAGCACCAGGATCATGCTTTGCGTGCCGGCCACCAAAGGCAGCATGAGGAGGAATAGGCCGGACAGGCCGCCGATCATGACCAAGGCCCGCTGGCCCCCAAGCCTGGTATCGGCCACCAAGGCCCAGCCAATGCGTGAAACACCGCCGACAACTTGGCAAAGCCCCACCAATGCGCCGGCGGAAACCGAATCCCACCCGTAATCGCCGATCAGCATCGCGACCATATGGGCGCCAAGGCCAATCTGCACCACGGCGTAACAGGCGCCGGTCAAACCAATAACGCCAAGGGCAGGTGCTTTAAGCAGCAGGCCGGGTCCGGCTTGTTTGGCTGTGGCGCCGCGGTCCACATCCCAGGCGGCGCGTTTGCCTTGCAATGCCACTGCCATGATGAACAGCAGGCTCGCCGCCATCAGCGTGGCATTGCGCCACCCCATGAATTCAGCCGTGCCTGGCAGCATCAGGCCGGCAAGCGCGACACCGAATGGCACGCCCATCTGCTTCAGGCCGAAAACCATATTGCGCCGTGATGCTGGCGCAAGCTTGCCCAGCAATTGTGATGCAGCCGGGTTGGTCATGCCATAGGCCAAGCCGATCAGGATGGATGCAACAATGGCAAGACCCGTTTGCACTAGGCTGATCAGCACCAGACCCACACCAGCAGATGCCAGGGCGATTTGCGTTGTGCGGGCGGGCCCCCAAAGGGCCAACCAACGTGGCCCATAGGCTGAGGCAAAGACCGCGCAAAAATACACCAGACCCACCTGATACCCGATACTGGCGCGTGGCATGCCATAATCAGGCGCGGCATA
>JBDKIR010000424.1:0-3975 GCA_039797035.1 Pseudomonadota bacterium
CGACCAGCCTTGAGACGGCGGAGCTGATCAAATACGCCGCCAATGCCTTCCTCGCGACCAAGATCACCTTCATCAATGAAATCGCCAATCTTTGCGAAAAGGTCGGCGCCGATGTGCATGATGTGGCGCGCGGCATGGGGCTGGATGGGCGGATTGGGCGCAAATTCCTCCATCCCGGCCCGGGCTATGGCGGTTCCTGCTTCCCCAAGGATACGCTCGCTTTGGCACGCACCGCCCAGGATGCCGGCGCACCATTGCAGCTTGTTGAAGCCACGATTGCGGTGAATGAGGCGCGCAAGGCGCAAATGGCCGATCGCATCCTGGCAGCGCTTGGGCCAAACCCGGCGGGGAAGACCGTCGCGGTGCTCGGCCTGACCTTCAAGCCGGAAACCGATGACATGCGCGATGCGCCATCGCTGGTGATCCTGCCCAGGCTGGCGGCGGCGGGTGTTGCGCTGCGTGCCTTCGACCCGCAGCCCGGCCATGCGCGGCAGGTGCTGCCCCAGGCGGTGCATTACGCCGATAACCCGCTGGAGGCAGCGGCGGGCGCCGATGCGCTGGTGGTGCTGACGGAATGGAATGAATTTCGCGCCCTGTCACCAGATCGCCTGAAATCCGCCATGAAGGGCAGTATTGTGTTGGACTTGCGTAATATCTGGGACCCGGTGGCGATGCGCGCGGCTGGGTTCACCTATTCTTCCATCGGCCGCCCTTGAGAGCCCTGACCATGACCGGATTCAATCATCGCTTCGACCCCACCGTGCTGCGCGAATATGATATTCGCGGCATTGTCGGCAAAACCTTGAACCCGGAAGATGCCTTCGCCATTGGCCGCTGCTTTGGCAGCATTGTCAGCCGTGGCGGCGGCAAGCGCGTGGCGGTTGGCTATGATGGCCGGCTGCATTCACCCGATATGGAAGCGCAATTGGTCGCGGGCCTTAGCGCCTGCGGCTTGGAAGTGGTGCGCATTGGGCTTTGCGCGACGCCGATGCTCTATTACGCGGCCTATGCGCTGGAAGCGGATGGCGCGGCGATGGTGACCGGCAGCCATAACCCGCCGGACTATAACGGCTTCAAGATGATGATCGGCAAGAAGCCCTTTTATGGCGCGCAGATCCAGCAGATTGGCCGCATGGCGGCGGAAGGCGATGTGGTGCCGGAAGCCGTCGGCAGTAACCGCGCCGTTGATATCGCCACACGCTATGCGGATCGTGTGCTGCAGGATTGGGATGGTGGGGACCGCGCGCTGAAAGTGGTGTGGGATCCGGGCAATGGCTCAGCGGGGCCGATTGTGAAGGCTTTGGCGGCGCGGCTGCCGGGGCATCACCTGGTGATCAATGCCGAGGTGGATGGCCGCTTCCCGAACCATCACCCCGACCCGACCGTGCCGAAAAATCTGGAACAGCTGATTGAGGCCGTATCGCGCGAAGGCGCTGATCTTGGCATCGCTTTTGACGGCGATGGGGACCGGATCGGCATCGTGGATAATGAAGGCCATGTGCTGTTTGGCGACCAGTTGATGATCGTGCTGGCGCGCGATGTGCTGAAAGCCAAGCCCGGTGCCACCATCATCGCCGATGTGAAGGCATCGCAAGTGCTGTTTGATGAAATCGCCAAGGCGGGCGGGCAGCCCTTGATGTGGAAAACCGGCCATTCGCTGATCAAGGCGAAGATGGCTGAAACCGGCAGCCCGCTGGCGGGTGAGATGTCCGGCCATATCTTCTTCGCCGATAAATGGTACGGCTTTGATGATGCGCCTTATTCCGCCGTGCGGCTGCTTGGCATTGTCGCACGTCTCGCCGGCCCGCTTTCCGAATTGCGCGCTGCCTTGCCGCAGGTGATCAATACGCCGGAGCTTCGTTTTGATTGCACCGAAGCGCGCAAGTTTGAAGTGGTGCGCGAAGTGAAGGAGCGCCTCGCCGCCGCAGGTGCCAAGGTGCAGGATGTGGATGGCGTGCGCGTGCTGACCGATGATGGCTGGTGGCTGTTGCGCGCTTCCAATACCCAGGCGGTGCTGGTGGCGCGGGTGGAAGCTTCCAGCGAGGCCGGGCTTGAACGCCTGAAAGCCGATCTGGCGAAGCAGATCACGGCAAGTGGCCTCGCGGTGCCGGATTTCTCCGGCGCCAATGCGGGGCATTGAGGCCGGGCCCCTGCTTAGGTTACGCTTCCTTCATCTTTAAAAAGGGAAGGAACCGGGCATGAAATTCTCTCGTCGCACCCTCATGATGGCAGGTGCGGGCTTGGCGGCGCCGGGTTTGGCGCGGGCGCAGGATTTTCCAACGCGCCCCATCCGCATCATCGTCCCCTTCCCCGCCGGCGGCACAACCGATCTGCTGGCGCGGCTTTTTGCGCAACGCCTGACAGAAACCATGGGCCAATCGGTGGTGGTGGAAAACCGTGGCGGTGGTGGCGGTTCAATCGGCGCTGATGTCGTCGCCAAAGCGGCACCTGATGGCTATACGCTGCTGTTCCACAACATCACTTTCCCAACCACCACGGCAGCCATGACGCTGGCTGGCCGCCCGCCGCATGACATCGAAAAGGATTTCGCGCCGCTATCGCTCGGCGCCAATGTGCCATTGGTCATTCTGGCCAATCCTGGCGTGCCGGTTACTGACCTGAAAGGCTTCGTCGCCTGGGCCAAAACGCAAGGAGCGCCGCCTTTCTATGGTTCCACCGGCCCTGGTTCATTCATGAATATGGTGGGGGAAGTGCTGAAGCGCGAAGCGGGCATGGCCATGGAACATGTCCCCTTCCGCGGCGCCGCCCCGCTTGTGCAGGAATTGATCGCCGGGCGTGTCCAATTCGGCGGCGATCAGATTTCCACCTGTTTTGGCCATGTGCGGTCCGGTGCCTTGAAGGGGTTGGCCACCACCGCTTCCAAGCGCGCCAAGGTCCTGCCCGATGTGCCCACCGTGCGCGAACAGGGCTTTGCCTCCCTGGAATTGGAAGGCTGGAACGGGTTTTTCGCCCCCGCGCGCACCCCGGCCCCCGTCATGGCCCGCTTGCAACGCGAAATCGCGGCAGCGGCCGCGCAACCCGACTTCATTCGCCGTTGTGAGGAAGTGGGCGCCGAAGCTGTGGGGTCCGATTCCGAGAGCTTCGGGGCCATGGTGCGCGCCCAGACCGCGAAAATCCGTGACCTGGTCGCGCTGGTGCAATTGAAGCCGGAGTGAGCCTGCGGATTTCTCCTGCCGTGATTATGCATTAGGACAGGGCTGTCTTTCCGCAGCCCATACCAAGAGATTCGCCATGACTGAAACCTCTGAAGCCAGCCTGATCATCACGCGTGAAGGCGCGGCCGGCCTGCTGATGATGAATCGCCCCAAGGCGCTGAATGCATTGGATCAGGACATGATCCGCGGTTTCGCCGCCGCGATTGACGGCTGGCGCCATGACGCCACGGTCAAGCTGGTGCTGCTGGAAGGCGCCGGCGGGCGGGCCTTTTGTGCCGGCGGTGATGTGCGCGCTGTGCGGGCGGCCGCCATTGCCGGCAATCATGCCGCTGTGGAGGCGTTTTTCTCCGAAGAATATGCCGTGAATGCCGGCATTGCCGATTTCGGCAAGCCTTGGGTCAGCCTGATTGATGGTGTCTGCATGGGGGGTGGGATTGGCGTTGCGGTGCATGGGTCGCACCGCATTGTCACCAACCACGCCATGTTCGCCATGCCGGAAACGGCGATTGCGCTTTTCGCTGATGTCGGCACGTCCTTTGTATTGCCGCGCCTGCCAGGCGCGCTTGGCATGTGGCTCGCGCTTACGGGTGCGCGGTTGAATGGCGCGGATGCGGTGCATGCTGGCCTTGCCACCCATTTCACAACACGGGAAGCCCTGCCCGCACTGCGTGCCGCGCTGATCGCGGGTGATATCGGCGCCGTGGCACGCTTTTGCACAACACCGCCCGAAGCCAGCTACGCACCGCATCGCGCCGCGATTGATCGCTGCTTCAGCCAGGCATCCATCCCCGCCATCCTG
>JBDKIR010000425.1:0-2716 GCA_039797035.1 Pseudomonadota bacterium
GTGATCGGCGCGCAGGCGCTGACCACGGGGCGGGCGGATGTGCAGGGTGGCAATCTGCGCGTGGAGTTTCGCCTGTGGGATGTATTGCCGGAAGCGCAATTGCAGGGCACGGCCTTCACCGCGCCGGTTGGCAATTGGCGGCGCATCGCGCATCTGATTTCCGATGTGATTTATGAAAGATTGCTGGGCGAAAAAGGTTATTTCGATACCCGCGTGGTCTATATCGCGGAATCCGGCCCGCGTGATCGGCGCTTGCGGCGCCTTGCGATCATGGATCAGGATGGTGAGAACAATCTGTTTCTGACCGATGGCCGAGAGGCAGCGCTGACACCGCGTTTTCACCCTTCGGCGGATCGCGTCGCCTTCATGTCGTATCAGAACCGGCAGCAACCCCGTGTGGTGCTGTTTGATCTCAATACCCGCAACCAGCAGGTGCTGGGCAATTTCCCCGGCATGACGCTCTCGCCCCGGTTCTCGCCGGATGGGCGTTCGGTGGTGCTATCGGCCACACGCGGTGGCGATGCCAACATCTATGTGGTGGATTTGGCGAGCCGCCGCGAAAGGCAACTCACCAGCGGCGGCGGCTTGGATGTCAGCCCCTGCTATTCGCCAGATGGAACACAAATTGTATTTAATTCCGATCGCGGCGGTGATCAGCAGCTTTATGTGATGGATGCCAATGGCGGCGGCGCGCGGCGCATTTCCTTCGGGCGCGGACGCTATGCCACGCCGGTCTGGTCGCCGCGGGGCGATTTGATTGCCTTTACCCGCTTTGGTGGGGGTGGTTTCGCCATTGGCGTGATGCGCCCCGATGGCTCTGGGGAGCGGATTCTGTCCGAAGGCTGGCAGATGGAAGCGCCGACCTTTGCGCCCAATGGCCGCGTTTTGATGTTCTACCGTGAAAGCCGCGCCACGGATGCGCGCGGCGGGGGCTATTCGGCCCGTTTGGTGTCGATCGACATTGCCGGCTTCAACGAAAGGCCGATTGCAACCCCGACCGATGCCACCGATCCGACATGGTCGCCTTTGCTTTCTTGAAGCATTTATCGCGTAAAGTGCTTGACCCTAGCCCGGGCTGGGGTTACCCGCCCCATGGATTTGCGTTTTTCCCGAAAGGAAGAATCTCATGAAGCTGAAATTTCTTGGTATCGCGGGCCTCGCCTTGCTGGCCGCTTGCTCCAACACTGAAGGCGCGGGCTCTGGCGCCGGTGGCGCTGGCAATATCCGCCCTGGCAGCCAGGAAGACCTGGTTGCCAATGTCGGTGACCGCGTGTTCTTCGATTATGACCGCAGCAGCATCCGCGCCGACCAGCGCCCGGTCCTGCAGCGTCAGGCGGAATGGATGGCGCGTTACCCGGAAGTGCGGGTGCAGGTGGAAGGCCATGCCGATGAACGCGGCACGCGCGAATACAACCTCGCACTCGGCCAGCGTCGTGCCAATGCCGCGCGTGATGCGCTGGTGGCGGGTGGCGTGAATGGCGCGCGGGTTTCCACCATTTCCTACGGCAAGGATCAGCCGGCCTCGCTCGGTTCTGATGAAAGCGCCTGGGCGCAGAATCGCCGCGCTGTGACGGTGGTGCAGTAATTTTTGTAAGGGGGGCGCGGTGAAAGCCGCGCCTCAGACTATCATGGCGCGTTTCTCCGCTGTCTGCCGCCTGGTGACCTTTGGTGTGGGGCTGGCGCTGGCGCTTCCCGCCCAGGCGCAGGTCGAAACCCGCGAAGGGATTGCATTGCAGAACCAGCTTCTCGACCTGCGTCGTGAAGTGGATGCCTTGCGCCGTTCTGGCGGTAGTGCTGTGGCGCCGCCGACGTCGCGCGGTAGTGCGGCTTCCGGTGATCTGGTGCAGCAATTGCTGGCACGGGTTCAGGAACTGGAAGAAGAAGTGCGCCGCCAGCGTGGGCAATTGGATGTGGCGGAAAATGCCAATCGGCAAATGAAGGCCGATATGGACAAGCTGCGCGACGATATGGATTTCCGGCTGCAGGCGCTTGAGAAAGGGACTGGCCGTCCGGCTGCCCCGCGCCCTCAGGCGCCGGGGCCGGCAGCCCAGCAGCCGCCCCCGGCCAATCCGGCACCCTCCAACGCCCCCAGAACCGCTGAACGCGCCATCACGGATGGTCAGGCCGCGCTAGCCCGGCAGGATTATGCTGCGGCCGAGGCTGCGGCGCGCGAAGCCATCCGCGCCCGGCCGGGCGCGCGTGCGCAGGATGCCTCCCTGCTTTTGGCGGATGCCTTGATGGGCAAGCGCGATTTCCAGAATGCCGCGCTGGCTTATGACGAAGCCTATAGCCGCAACCGCCAGGGGCCGCGTGCGCCTGAGGCCTTGATCGGCCTTGCCAATGCGTTCCAGGGCTTTGGTGCGCGGCGTGAAGCCTGCGAAACCTTGGACAATTTGCGCTCCAATTACCCGTCTCTGGCGGGGCGGCAATTGGAACGCGCGGCGGATTCCCGCCGCCGTGCGCAATGCCGGTGATCACGTTTTGGGGATAGCCAGCCTTTTGGGGTGAGCCCCCCGGTCAGCGCGGCGGCTTTTGCCGCTGCCATGGCGCCGCTTGGCCCCTTCGGCGGTGCGCCCCATTTGGCGGTTGGGGTTTCGGGCGGTCCGCATAGTCTGGCGCTGGCGTTATTGGCCCATGGCTGGGCGGCATCGCGCGGTGGTTCCGTGCTGGCCCTGGTGGCTGATCATGGATTGCGCCCGGAAAGTGCCGCTGAGGC
>JBDKIR010000426.1:0-3477 GCA_039797035.1 Pseudomonadota bacterium
ACCAGATTCACACCAAGCCCACCGGGCATGAAGGTGAAAATCGCATCCGGCTTGGCGGCGGCGATCTTGGCCAGCTCAGCCGCGAAATCCAGCTGCGTGAGCGGTACATACACTTCATCCACCACTTCGCCCTTGAAGCGGGATTTGAAGCCGGCCACCGCATCGCGCCCGGCCTGGTAATTCGGCACCATGACGAAAACGCGCTTATAGCCCTGATCTTCGCAGGCCTGACCAATAACCGAATGCACCTGGTCGTTATTGTAGGAGGTAGTGAAGAAATACGGGTTGCAGCCGCGCCCGGCATAGGTGGAAGGCCCGGCATTGGTGCTGATCAGGAAGGTATTGGCTTCCGTCACCGGGCGGATGATGGCTTGCAGAATGTTGGAGAAGACAACACCCACGATGAAATCGCAGCGGTCGCGTTCCAGCGCGGTGCGCACCTTGGCAACGGCGACATCCGGCTTCAATTCATCATCGATCATCACGGTTTCGGCGGTCAGACCACCAAGCTTGCCGCCCAGATGGCGCAGCCCCATGAGGAAGCCATCGCGCAATTGGCTGCCGAGCGCTGCTTGCGGGCCGGTTTGCACGGCAACCAAACCGATCTTCACCCCGCCCGCGGGTTGCGCATGCAGAATGGCGGGCGCTGCCAGCAGCCCCAAGGCGCCGCCCATGGCGCCACGACGCGAAATCAAGCTCATCTCCAAGCCTCCCCGATTGAAAACCCTGTAGAGCCTTACTGCGCGAAGCCCGGGCGGGATGCAAGGCGCCACGCCATTTCCCCGGCTTTTTGCATCAGGGCGTGGTGGGGCGCGGCAAAGGGGGCCAGTACCGTGAAATGATTGGCCCCAGGGATGGCTTCAAAGCTGCCGCCCCAATGCGCCGCGAAATCCCGGCTTTGGCGAATGAACTCATCGCTTTCCGCACCCCCGACCACGACATGCAGGCCAGTAAAGGCGGGTGGTGGCAGCAAGCGGGGGGACAGAGTGGCGATTTCCGCCTGAGACATGTTCAGCGCCCGGGCCAGGCTGGTCCCTGTCAGCGGTGCCAATTCGAAAACCCCGGAAACCGGCAAGGCAGCGCCGACCAGGCCGGCCGGCAACCCTGCCTGCCAAGCTGGCCAGTCCGTGGCCAGCAACAGGGCCGCGAGTTGCCCCCCAGCGGAATGCCCGGCCGCCAGCAGCGGCCCGCCCCGGCGGCGATAGAGGAAAGCGGCGGCCCGGCGCATCTGTTCGGCGATTTCGGTAAGCGTCACCGCTGGGCAAAGATCATAGGAAGGCACCGCCACTGCCACACCCTGGGCGAGCAGGCCCTGCGCGCAATGGCTGACAAAGGAACGGTCCAGCGCCTGCCAATAGCCGCCGTGAATGAAAAGCGCGGTGGGGGCAGCCCCAGCATCTGCGGGCAGGAATAGGTCAAGCTTCTCACGCTCCCCCGCGCCATAGGCGAGGTCGAGTTCCGCCCGCACGCTGCTGGCGCGGAAGGTCGCAGCATCGCGCGCCCAACCGGCGATGATTTCGGCGCTTTCGGGCACGCGCGCCCGATTATTGTATTCACGTTCGGCATCCATGCGCCTATCTGCGCATGGGAAGGCCATGACAGGCAAGGCGGGGCGATGCGGGTATATCTGGCGGGGCCGGAGGTATTTTTGGCTGATCGTGCGGCGATTGCCGCCGAAAAGAAGGCGATTTGCGCAAGCCATGGGTTGATCGGGATTTTCCCGACCGATCCTGCCCCCGCCGCCTTACCGCCCGGCAGTGATTGGATGCGGATCTATCTGGGCAATGAGGCGCATCTGCGATCCTGCGATGCCTTGATTGCCAATCTGACCCCGTTTCGTGGGGCTTCGGGTGATGTTGGCACGGCTTATGAGCTTGGTTTCATGCGCGCGCTGGGCCGGCATGTGGCGGCCTATAGCAATGTGGCGGGCAATTTCACCACACGCAGCCTGGCGCAATTGGGCGGCGCGGTGCGTCGCCGGGCCAATGGTGCGTGGGAAGATGCCGAGGCTATGGAAGTGGAAGATTTCGGCCTGACCGATAATCTGATGCTGGATGGCGGCATTGCTGCCGCCAGCGGTATCTTCGCCATTAATCCCGTGGCGGAGGCAGCCCGGTGGCGCGACATGCAGGGTTTCACCCGCTGTGTCGCGCATTTGGCGGGGCTTGGCCGTTAAAGCCTTAGCTGGCGTCGATCTGCAAGCCTTCCTTCTTGATCACGTCACCCCATTTGGTGATTTCGCTGGCAACGAAATTGCCGAAATGCTGCGCATTGCCGATCATGGGCACGCCGCCCAATTCTTCAAAGCGCTTCACGGTTTCCGGCAGGGCGAGCATCGCCATGACATCGGCATTGATGCTGTTGATCACCTCGGCCGGCATGGCCGCCTGACCAAAAAGGCCGAACCAGGTATTCACATCATAATTGGCGAGTTCCGGCATGGTTTCGCGCATGGCGGGCACATTGGGTAGCGCCGGGTGGCGATCCTTGCTGGTAACGGCCAGGGCGCGCACGCGGCCGGACTGGATATGGCCCATGATGCCGGTCAGGTTATCAATCAGGAAGGCAACATTGCCGGCCAGCAATTCAATCTGTGCTGGGGCGGAACCGCGCGTTGGTACATGGATGGCCTGAGCATTCAGCATTTGCAGGAACAGCACGGGCGAAAGATGGGTGGATTGGCCAACCCCGGTCGAGGCATAAGGCACCTCACCCGGCTTGGCGCGCAGCATGGCGGCAAGCTGCGCCACATTCTGCGCCGGGACATTGTTGTTCACCACCAGCACATTCGGCCCGGCGATGGTGCCGGCGATCGGGGCGATCTGTTCCGGGCGATAGGGCAGATTGCGGAACAGCGAATAACCAATGGCCTGCGGGCCAATATTGCCCATGAGCAAGCTGAGGCCATCCGGGCGTGCGCGCACCATTTCAACCGTGCCAATGGTGCCGCCCGCACCGGTACGATTTTCCACTACCACCGGCGTGCCCCAGCGCGGCTGGAGAAACTGGGCAAGGAGCCGACCCATGATATCTGTCGTGCCACCGGCGGCGGCCGGGACGATGATGCGCACCTGCCCCGAAGGCCGCCAGGCTTGCGCACGGGCAATGGCGGGGGCGGCCAGCAAAGGCAGGGCAAGGGCCGCGCGGCGGGTCACTTTTGTCATGGGGTGTCTCCCTGATTTTTTGACAGTCTCAGGCCTTCTATGAGGCATGGGCGGAAAATAGGGCTTCTTTCAGCTATTGTGTAGCGCCGCCATGACCCGGGAAAGGCCCGCTTCCCAGGCCGGCAGCGCCACGCCGAAAACACGCGCCAGCTTGCCATTATCCAGCCGGCCATCCGCGGGGCGCTTGGCCTTGGTCGGGTAATCGGCCGTGGTGATGGCATGCACCTTGGGGCGCGGCGCAGCATGGCGTGCGGCTGCGGTGAAAATCGCCTCGGCAAAGCCGTGCCAGTTGGTGTAGCCGCTGCCCGTTGCG
>JBDKIR010000427.1:0-3360 GCA_039797035.1 Pseudomonadota bacterium
TGGTCATGGTGAGTCCCTTCTTTTCGTCGCGGCATGCTTCACCGCAGTGCCTGCGGATGACAAGGCCCATGGCCTTATTCGATCGGCGCAGGGGGTTCCTGAGCGGGCCGTGGCTGTGGCGGCGGAGGCACCCATGGGCGCGTGCCGCGCCAGGCACGATCTGAAATGACCTCTGTCTTATTCGGCAGCAGCCAAATCGCATGCGGGCCATCGCGCCAGACAGTAAAGCGATCAATGATGATGCTGCGGCGACAGCGTTCCCGAATGGGCTCTGCCGCAATAATCACCGCTTCCTGCCCACAATGGGACATGATGCTGCCGGACCGGTGCAACAAGGCGCCGCCATTTTGGGCAAGTCGGCAACCCTCTGGCGCGCATAGAATGCTGCCCCCAGCCACGGCACCCTCGGCGGGAAAAATTTCAGCGCGGGGCAGGCCATAAAGTCTTAGCCAAGTATCACGCGTCAGCGACGAGGCCCCCGTCTGTCGCTGCAAAAACAAAGAAGAATCCGTCACGAAGGCAATCAGGCGCGCATCGCCGGAAATGAGGATATGCGGGGAAACATGAAAAAAATTGCTGCTCAGGCCGATGATCATGGGCAGCAGCCCAAGCCACCGCCAGGATGCGCGCCATAGGCAGAGCCAACAAAACCCAAAGCTGAAGATACCCAACCCCCAAAGCGGCAGCGTCGGCAACATTTGCGTGGCGCCCGGCCAGGCCGCCACATGGCGCGCAATCTGCAGAACCCCTTCTACGCCAAGGCCCATGACCCATAAGGGGGCGGCTTCCCATTGCAGCGGCATCAGCAGCGCGGCCACCATCCCAGCCGGCATGATGATAAAACTGGTCAAGGGCACCGCGAGGGCATTGGCCGCCACCCCATACCATTGCAGCCGGCCGAAATGGGCCAAGCCGAACGGGGTGGTCGCCGCCCCAGCCAGGAGTGATGTGAGCAATAATCCCATGAGGGGCAGCAGGATGCGTTGTGGCCATAGCCCATGACCGCGCTGCTGATGGAGGTAAGGGCGTGCTGCCTCCCATCCGGTGATCAGGGCGAGTACGGCGGCGAAGGACATTTGGAAGGACGGGCCCAATATGGCGACCGGATCCAGGGCCATGACCGCGATCGCCGCCCAGGCCAGATTACGGAGCGAAATGGCGCGCCGCCCGGTCAGGATCGCCAAAGTAACCAGGCAGGCCATGGCGAAGCTGCGCTGCATCGGGACCTGGGATCCGGTCAGCAGCATATAAAACCCGCCACTGAGGAGAGAGGCGCCGCCGGCCAGCACCTTGGCCGGAAGCCGTAGCGCGAGGGGACGATAAAGCACCAGCAGCAAGCGGCAGACCCAAAAGGTCAGGCTCATGACAATGGCGATATGCAGCCCGGATACTGACAGCAGATGGGCAAGGCCCGAATCACGCATGGCGGCGAGATCCGCCGCAGGAATCGCGCTTTGGCCCCCGGTGAGCAGGGCGGCGGAAATCGCGCCGGCGGGGCCCGGCAGGTTTTCCAGGACTTTTCTTTCCAAGCCGCGACGCAATGCGGCAAAGGGGGGCGCGGCCCGGCCTTGGGGGAGGATATCTGCCGGGCCAATCGCAAAGCCCGCGCCGCCTTGGCCGCTAAAAAAAGCCGCCCGCTGAAAATCCCAGGCGCCGGGATAGGCCGGTGGCGCTGGCGGGCGCAGCAGAGCCCGTAGTTTCACGCGGTCTCCGGGTTCAGGTTTGGCTGTGTCATCTTGCCGCAGGCGGATGCGTAAGCTGCGTGGCTGGGCTGACGCCTCAGTGCTCAGCATCACTTCAGCCAGCGTAAGACGCAGGCCTTGCGGCAAGGCTTCCACATTAAGGACCAGGCCCTGAACCTCCACCGCGCGTGAAGGCAGTGCCATGGGGGGCGGCGCCAGTCGCGCGTGCCATAAGGCCAGCACGAAACCCAAGGCCGCCATGGCGGCCAAGCCCGAAATCCAGGCCAAAATTGGCTGGCGCCGCGCGAAGGTCAGGGTGACGATCAGGAGGCCGAGTGCCAGCCATGTCCAGCTTGGGTCCGGCTCCGTAGTGCGTGCGAAGTAGCCCAGAATTCCGATCCCAAAGGCAATCGGAAACCACAGGGGGAAATATGCGCGCTCCGCGACCAGGACATTTCGCAGATAGGTCACAGCCGCACGCCAGAAAGCGGCAGTGCCGACGCATGGTGAACAACATCAAACAGACGGGCAGATGGATGAGGCACAACTATTAGTATATATTAACGATTGCAATATGCCATCAGATTGTGGCGGCCTCGCTCGCCAAACCGTGCGATTTCCCCGGCCCAAATTCTGCTCTATGAGCGGCCCTTCACGACAATGAACCAGGTATCATGACTGTTCGCACCCGCTTTGCCCCATCACCGACCGGCTACCTGCATATCGGGGGCGCTCGCACCGCCTTGTTCAATTGGCTTTTCGCCAGGCATCACGGCGGCCAATATTTGTTGCGGATTGAGGATACGGATCGGGAGCGCTCCACCCAGGCCGCTGTTGACCAGATCCTGGATAGCCTCGCTTGGTTGGGCCTATCCCCGGATGAAGCGCCGGTCTTCCAGGCCTCCCGCGAGGCGCGGCATCGCGAGATTGCCGAGGCGCTGCTCGCCATGGGCCGTGCTTATCGTTGTTGGGCAACGCCGGCGGAATTGGCCGAAATGCGCGAACGCGCGGCCGCCGAGGGAAGGCCGCCGCGCTATGACCGCCGCTGGCGCGATCGGGAGCCTGGACCGGAGCAGTTGGGGAAGCCTTTTGCCATTCGCATCAAGGCACCGATCGAAGGCGAAACCGTGGTGCGGGATTTGGTGCAAGGGGAAGTGCGCGTCGCCAATAGCGAATTGGATGACATGATCATTCTGCGCAGCGATGGAACACCGACGTATCTGCACGCCGTTGTGGTGGATGATCACGACATGGCGATCACGCATGTGATTCGCGGTGATGACCATCTGACCAATACTTTTCGCCAATGCATGGTCTATGATGCCATGGGCTGGCATCGTCCCCATTTCGCGCATGTTCCCTTGATCCATGGAGCGGATGGCGCCAAGCTTTCGAAGCGGCATGGCGCGGTTTCCGTCCTGGATTTTCGTGAACAAGGCTACCTGCCGGAAGCCGTGTGCAATTATCTACTGCGCCTTGGTTGGGGGCATGGGGATGAGGAATTCATCCCGCGCGATCGCGCCGTTTCCCTGTTTGATATCAAGGATGTTGGTCGCGCCGCCGCGCGCATGGATTACGCGAAGCTGATGCATCTGAATGGCCAATATCTCCGCCAGGCCGATGATGCGGCGTTGGTGCGCGATGTTTTGGAAAGATTGGCGAAGCGCACTGTGCATTT
>JBDKIR010000428.1:0-4512 GCA_039797035.1 Pseudomonadota bacterium
TTTCGCGAAACACCAGGCGCAAACCGAAGCGCATGGTTTTCATCTGCCACGAGATCGCAAGGCGCCACGTCTGGCCACGCGCCTTGGCATTGAAAGCATCGAGGCCTTATTCGCTTTTTCAACGAAAATCGGCGAGGCTGCGGGTATTATGCGCCTATCGCCTGACGCTGCCGATGGGCAGAAGATGAAGGCGTGGCTGATTTCGACCACCCTGCAATCCATCACGGGCCATGAGGAAAAAATCAACGCCAATCGGCCCACAGGCTCGGCCTATTCGCGTAATTTCGGTGGCGACAATTGGGCCGATATCCGCCGCAAGGCTGCCGCCTATGAAGACCGCGACCCGGCCGTGCTGGTGGTGGGGGGCGCGCAATCCGGTTTGGCCATCGCCGCAAGGCTGAACCAGCTGGGCGTCGATACGCTGGTGGTGGAAAAATGGCCCCGCATCGGGGATAGCTGGCGCAAGCGCTACCATTCGCTGGCGCTGCACAACTCAATCCAGATCAATCACCTGCCCTATATGCCGTTTCCGCCCAATTGGCCGACCTATATCCCGAAAGATATGCTGGGCAATTGGTTTGAATTCTATGCCGATGCCATGGAAATCAATTGCTGGACCAATACCGAATTTGTCAGCGGCGCCTGGGATGCGGCGGCAAAATGTTGGATTGCCACGGTACGTCACGCCGATGGTACGGAACGTGTCCTGCGCCCGCGTCATATCGTGTCCGCCAATGGGGTCAGCAGCTATCCGATGATCCCGGATGTGCCGGGATTGCAGGATTTCGCCGGCACAGTCCTGCATTCCGAAGGCTTTGACAGCGGCGCTGGCTGGACCGGCAAACGCGCGCTGATCCTGGGTACCGGCAGCAGCGCGAATGATATCGCACAGGATTTGCACAGTTTCGGCGTACATACCACGCTGATCCAACGTGGTTCGACTACGGTGGTTTCGATCAACCCCAGCGCACGTCTGAATGAAGCGATCTGGAATGAACCCGGCACGCTGGATGATGCGGATCTGATCGTCGCCTCGGCACCGCCCCCCCTTGTACTGAAAAACTACAAGGCGGTGGTGAAGCGCATGATGGAACTCGACAAGGATCTGGTCGAAGGGCTGAAACGCATCGGTTTCAAACACGATATTGGTGAGGATGAAACCGGCCATCAAATGAAATATTATCGCCGCGGCGGCGGGTATAATCTTGATGCCGGCAGTTCAGAATTGATGATCAAGGGCGAAATTGGCCTGCTGCAATATGATCGCATCGAAAAATTTGTGGCCGATGGGGCGCTGCTGAAGGATGGCAGCACGGTCCCGGCGGATCTGCTTATTCTAGCGACGGGTTATTACCCGCAGCGGGAAATGATCCGGCGCACCATGGGCGATGCCATGGCGGATCATATTGGCCCGGTTTGGGGGATCGGGCCGGATGGCGAATTGAACAATATGTATAAGCGCACCCCACAACAGGGGCTTTGGTTCATCGCCGGGGGGCTGGCGCAATGCCGGATCAACTCCAAATACTTGGCGCTCCAGATCAAGGCCATGGAATTGGGGCTGCTGGGGCCGCGTTGAGCACCTGTGGCCTTGGGGGCCTGATCTGGCAAAGCCTGCCAGGTCGCCCCCTGGCGACCGCCCTGGCCCAGGCCCGGCTTCGGGCGCCCTTCCCATCCAGCAAAACCAGATTGCAAAGCGGCGCGGCTCCAGCCAAAAGAGTGGCATAAAATCGGCTTGATCCGACGGGAGCGTTCTATGCTTAGCAAAAAACTGGCTGCGGTTACCCTTGCCTTTGGCTCGCTCGTCCTGGCCCGACCGGCCGCGGCGCAAGGCACGCTCAATCTCTATTGTTCGGTCCAGATCGAATGGTGCCAGGCCATCAGCACCAATTTCCAGCGTGATACGGGTATCCGGGTGAATATGACCCAGCGTGGGTCGGGCGAGAATCTGGCCGCCATTCGGGCGGAAGCGCAGAATCCCCGCGCCGATGTCTGGTTTGGCGGCACGGGGGACCCGCATCTGGCCGCGGCCGAGGAAAACCTGACCCAGGTTTATGAAAGCCCAGGCAATGCCAATCTGCACCCCTGGGCGCTGACGCAATGGCGCCAATCCCAGCAGCGCGCCATTGGGGTTTACGCCGGCGCCATTGGTTTTGGCATCAATACGGAATTGCTGGCGCGCAAGGGCATTGCCCCGCCCGCCTGCTGGGCGGATTTGCTGGACGCGCGCTTCAAGGGTGAAATCCAGGTGGCCAATCCGAATTCCTCCGGCACGGCCTATGTGGTGATTGCGACGCTGGTGCAGATCATGGGTGAAGACCCGGCCTTTGATTACCTCCGCCGCCTGCACCCCAATATCAACGCCTATGCGCGGTCTGGCACGGGCCCGATCAAGGCCGTGGCGCGGGGTGAAACCGGTGTTTCGCTCTCCTTTATCCATGATGCCGTGGCCGAACGTCTGGCCGGCTTCCCCGTCACCTATGCCACGCCCTGCGAAGGCACGGGTTATGAAATCGGGTCCATGTCGATCATACGCGGTGCGCGTAACCTGACCCAGGCGCGGCGCTTCTATGATTGGGCCCTGACCGACCAAGTTCAGCGCCTGGGCGGCGAAGTGGCCAATGCGCTGCAGGTTCCCTCCAACCGTAATGCGCCCTTGCCACCCAATGCGCCGGACCTGACGAAGGTACGGCTGATTGAATATGATTTCGCCAAATATGGGCAGGCGGCCGAACGCCGGCGGCTGATTGCGCGCTGGGATCGCGATATTGGCGCCTTGCCGCGCTAAAGCCGAGGATTGCGCGCCATGAAAAAGCCCTTGCATCTGCTGATCGGCTTGGCAGGCCTGCTGCTTTCCACCTTGCCCGTCGCGGCGCAGGGCAATCTGAGCATGGTCTGCGCCCCAGCGGCCGATTGGTGCGAAGCCATCGCCGCCGCCTTTCAGCGCGATACCGGCATCCGTGTCGCCATGACGCGGAAATCCTCAGGTGAGATCCTGGCGCAAATCCGCGCCGAAGCGCAGAATCCGCGCACCGACATCTGGTTTGGTGGTTCGGCCGAAACCCATTTCGCCGCGGCCGAGGCCAATCTGCTGCAAACCTATACGTCCGCCAATATGGCCGCGCTGCATGATTGGGCGAAACGCGTGCATGCCATGTCGGGCGAGCGCTGTGTGGGCGTTTCATCCGGCGCCATTGGCCTTGCCTGGAATCGCGAATTGATGGCGCGCAAGAACCTGCCGCTGCCGCAAAGCTGGGCGGATATGCTGAACCCGGCCTATCGCGGCGAAATCCAATTGCCCAATCCGAATTCTTCCGGCACCGCCTATACGATCATTGCCGGGCTGATCCAGCTTTGGGATGAGGATCGCGCCTTTGAGTATTTGCGCCGGCTGCATGCCAATGTGAACGCCTATACGCGTTCTGGTGCGGCGCCGATGCAGGCAGTGTCGCGTGGGGAAACGGCGCTTGCGGTCAGCTTCAATATGGAAGTTGCTTCCATGCAGCAGGCCGGCTTCCCGATTGATCTGGTTTACCCCAGTGAAGGCACGTCTTACGAAGTGGCCTGCATGTCCATCATGCGCGGCGCGCGCAACCTGGCCCAGGCACGGCGCTTTTATGATTGGTACCTGACCCCCGCCGCGATGGATATCGGCCCCAAGGCCAATCAATGGCATGTGCCCGCGCATCCCGGCGCAACACCTGATCCGCGCATCCCGGACCTGACGAAGGTCAAGCTGATCGATTATGATTTTGCCGCTTACGGTGAAAGCAATCGGCGGCGTCATATCCTGCAGAGATGGGAGAGGGAGATCGGTTCGCTACCGCGCTAAAAATCCGGGAGATAAATAATGATCAGGCGCGTTTTGGGCTTTGCTACCGCCATTCTTTTAGTGACTGCTGCGCCGGTTTCGGCGCAAGGCAGCCTCAATCTCTATTGTTCCGCAACTATTGAGTGGTGCCAGCCCATTGCGCGCGGCTTTGAACGGGAAACCGGCATCCGCGTGACGCTCTCCCAAAAATCCACTGGCGAAATGCTGGCGCAGCTGCGGGCCGAGGCGCGCAACCCGCGCGGCGATGTCTGGTGGGGCGGGACGGGTGATCCGCATGTCGCCGCCGGTGAGGAAGGGCTGACACAAGCCCATGAAAGCCCCCGCATTGCCGAGTTGCATGAATGGGCGCAGGCGCAATGGCGCCAGACCGAAGGCCGTACCGTTGGCGTTTATGCGAGCGTGCTTGGCTTCGGCTTCAATACGGAATTACTGACGCGCAAGAACCTGACTGCGCCGGCTTGCTGGGCGGATTTGCTGCGGCCCGAATATCGCGGCGAAATCCAGATGGCCAATCCGAATAGCTCCGGCACTGCTTACATTGTCATTGCGACGCTGGTGCAGATGATGGGCGAAGACCCGGCCTTTGACTTTCTGCGCCGGCTGCATGGCAGCATCAATGCCTATCCGCGGTCTGGCACCGCGCCCATTACAGCCGTCGCGCGTGGTGAGACGGCGCTGTC
>JBDKIR010000429.1:0-6323 GCA_039797035.1 Pseudomonadota bacterium
GCACCCGGAATCTGCTGCCAGATATTGTTGTAGGCGATGAAAATGCGCGTTTCCGCATTATCCGCCCATTGCCAGCCGGTATTGCCATTCAGGCGTACAGCGCGCCCGGCGCTGTGTTCCCGATAGCCTTCCTGGGTCATGCCGCTGAAACTGGCCCAGGCATCATGCGCGCCTTCTGCCCAGCCATGCGCCATCTGGCCACGCGCAAAGCCATAGGAACCGCCTTCCCCGCGCAGGATGGTGCCCGGCGCGGTGCGCCCGGTGGGCGTGATGAAATTGAGCGCCCCGCCAAGCGTATTGGCCCCCAGCGCAAAGGCATTGGCGCCACGCAAGACCTCAACCCGCTGGAAGGTCAGTGGATCCAGTTCCTGGAAATCCCCACTGCCATCGGCCTGATTGACGGAAAGCCCATCCTGGTAAAGCCGCACGCCACGCAAATGGAAATTACGCGCAATGCTGGAGCCACGAATGGAAAGCCTGGAATCCTCGCCCCATTTCGGCTCGGCAAAGACACCCGGCGTATAGAGCAACATATCGCGAATGGTGGTGGCGCCGGCCCTTTCGCGGAAATCACTGGCCGGGACAATGGTGACATTGCCGGGGTTGCGGCGCGCTTCCTCGGCCGCTTGCTTATCGGATGGTCGGGTCAGGCTGCCCGCCATCGGGGCGGCGGTGACGATGGTGGGTGGCAGCGTGGCGCTGGGCGTGGCTTGGGGGCTGGTTTGCGCCTGTGCTGCAAAGGCGCTGGCCGCCAGCGCGGCCGCCGCGGCGAAAAGCCGCGCATGATGGGTGTGGAACACGAAATATCTCCTGAGGTCGCATAACGGGACGGCTTTTGGCCGCCCGCATGCGAGCGGCCTCAGGAGAAGGCTGGGGGACCTGTCGGGTCGTAGGGTGGTGCGCGGGCCGCAGGGCGCCAGCTGGCATCGCCGGTGGCGAACCAAATGATCGCGCTGGAAAGCTCAACCGGTGCGGAAAGCATCGGCGCGGCGGGGATATCAGCCTGCGGCAGGGCATGGCAGGCCAGGCAGAAGCCGCCATGCGCGTCCGGGGCGGGCAATTCCTCCCCGCCCGGCCCCAGATGCACGGTGCGATCCCCATCTGGCGAGCAGATGACCGTCGCCATCCCGGCACTTGCCGCATGCGCCAGGCACAGCGCTGGCGCGAGCACGGTTTGCACCAGCAACAGGGCCGCGATCAGGCGCGAGATAAGGGCGGCAGAGCGTTTCACGGCTTTGTGCTTAATCCGGCGGGCGGAGGATGCCAAGACGCAACGACGCCGTTTCGCGGCGTAACGCCCGTTAATGGCCTTTGCTGGGCTCGCCTTGCTCGGTAGTTGGGGGAATGTTTTATTACGAATATGAATTTATCAGATGACGCACTGCGCGAGATCATTGGTCGCTATAAATGGTTCCACTCAATGGAGCTGCGGCCCGGTGTTGCTTCCTCAGGTCCGAAGACTCCGAAAATCCTCGCTGCCGAGGCACCAGCCTTCCTTGGACCGCTCGACCTTTCTGGCCGCAGTGTGCTCGATATCGGTGCCTGGAACGGCTTTTTTAGTTTTGAAGCCTCCCGCCGTGGCGCCGCTAGCGTGCTGGCGACTGACAGCTTCACCTGGAGACATCCGGCCTATCGCGGGCGGGAGACGCTGGAACTAGCGGCTGCGGAGCTCGGTTTGCCGGTGGAAACGCTGGAACTCGATCCGCCGGATCTCGACAGGGTGGATCTCGGCGGCGCCTTCGATGTGGTGCTCTTCCTGGGCGTATTTTACCACTTGATCGATCCCATCCGGGCAGTGCTGGCGCTTCGCCGCCACACAAGGCAGGTATTGGTGCTGGAAACAGTGCATGACGCGCTGACGAGCCCACAGCCCGCGATGATCTTCTACCCAGGCGCCGAACTGGCCGGTGATCCAAGTAATTGGTGGGGCCCCAATCCAGCTGCGGTGTATGGGTTGCTGCGCCAAGCCGGTTTCAGGCGCATTTTCTACCAGGACCATCCGCTGCATGAAGAAGGCGCGCCCCATCGGCTACGTCGGCGCGGCGTCTACCACGCCTTCGTGGACGATGCCGCCCTGGTCGCCATGGCGCCGAACCCTCCGGCTTGGCTAGATCTGGATTCGCCGGGAGCGTTGAGCAGCCTGGTCATGAGGTAACACACCCCATGTCTGACGCCGCGCCAGCGGCATGGGATCAATATTCAGACCCTAAAGCGCCGCCTCGCCGCGCTGCCAGAGCACCGTCTTACAAAACCCTTCCACCGAACCGGCACCGAAATTCTATTCCTGATCGTTACCAAACATCAGCGATCACCTCACGCCGCCACCCTTGCCACCAAATCGTAATCCACTTCCGGCGTATAGACCGAAGCTTCCTTCCCCAAGCGGGAAGAAAACAGCGTGAAATGCTCAACTTCCACCGGCGCGGCGCGGAACAGATTATGCGCCTGGACAAAGGCAATCAGTTTTTCCGGCACGGCGCGTTCGGTGCGCGCCAGCGTCACATGGGGCGAAAAGCGCTTGCGCTCCGGCGCAAGCCCCACGCGTTGCAGGGCGGTTTCCACCTTGGCCTGCAAATGGCTCAACGCGTCATTACGCTCGGCGCCCACCCACAGCGATTGGATGCGCCCGGCCTTCTCAAAAACGCCAAGGCCGGCCAGTTGCAAGGTGAAGGGCCGCGCACGGATGGCGGCCAGCGCATCATCCACTTCCTGCGCGCGCCAGGGCTCAATTTCGCCAATGAAGCGCAGCGTCAGATGGTAATTCTCAGGTGGCACCCAGCGCGCCCCTGGGATACCCCCCGCAAGGCCCGCGATTTCCGCCCGAAGTGCTGCCGGCAAGGCAAGGGCAACGAAAAGACGCAGCATGGCGGGGGCCCTCCTGGTGCGGTCCGGCGCTTCGCTTAGGGGGCAGTCACCTTCCCCAGCAGCGAATCGACATAGGGCAGCATGCGACGAACCATCTCCTCCACGCCAGCAGGATTTGGGTGAATGCCATCTGGTTGATTGAGTGAAAGGTCGCCCGCCACCCCATCCAGCAGGAAGGGGTAGAAGACCACACCGGGCCTTTCGCGGGCCAAGTCACTGAAACTCGCGGCGAATTCCCGCCCATACTCGGCGCCGAGATTGGGTGGCGCCACCATCCCGGTCAGCATGGTGGGCAGGCGTTTGGCGGCCAAGGCATCCAGAATGGCGGCCAGATTGGCCCGGCTGGCGCGGGGTTCCAGCGCGCGCAGCCCATCATTCCCGCCAAGGGCGACAATTACCGCATGGGGATTATCGGCCAAAGCCCAATCCAAGCGCGCCCGCCCGCCCGCCGTGGTATCGCCCGACACCCCGGCATCAATCACGCGCACGGCGCGGCCTTTGGCGCGCAAGGCGGCTTCCAGCCTGGCCGGCAAAGCCTCCCCCCGCGCCAGCCCATACCCGGCGGTGATGGAATCGCCGAGCATCATCAGGCGGATTTCCGTGGCCCTGGCAGGCATGGCCCCCAAAGCCAGCAGCGCCAGCGATTGGCGGCCGAGCCATCTGCGACCATATGCGCGGGCAGGATAGGAGTTCAGCGATACCATGGATGCCCTTCACGTCACCGAGACGACCAGCGCCGGGGCGACCAAACCCCTGATCGAAGCGCACGGCCTTGGCTTCAAAGTGAGGGCGGGGGAGGGTGAGATCAACATCCTCCGCGGCCTTGATCTGCAAGTCGCGGCCGGAGAGGCGGTGGGGATCGTCGGGCCGTCGGGGTCGGGCAAGACCAGCCTGCTGATGCTGCTGGCGGGGCTGGAACGCCCAACATCCGGCACGCTGCTGATTGATGGCGCGGATATTGGCGCCATGGAAGAAGATGCGCTGGCGCGTTTCCGGCGCGAAAGGCTTGGCATTGTCTTTCAGGCGTTTCACCTGATCCCGACCATGACGGCGTTGGAAAACGTGGCTGTGCCCCTCGAATTCGCCGGCGTGCGTGATGCGTTTGACCGCGCAGCGGAAGCCTTGCGCGCGGTTGGGCTGGGGCATCGCCTGGGCCATTACCCGGCGCAGCTCTCAGGGGGCGAACAGCAGCGCGTGGCCCTCGCGCGCGCTTTTGTTGCGGAACCGCGCTTGCTGCTGGCGGATGAACCGACGGGTAATCTCGACCGCGCCAAGGGCGAGGAAGTCATGGCGCTGCTATTTGATTTGCGCGCGCGGCTTGGCACCACGTTGTTGCTGATCACGCACGACCCGACCTTGGCAGCGCGCTGCCCACGGCAATTGCGCATTGAAGATGGGCTGATCGTGTCCGATCAAAGGGCGGCGACGTGAGCAATTTGTCACTCGCCTTTCGGATCGCACGGCGCGAATTGCGCGGTGGCTTGCGCGGCTTGCGGATTGTGCTGGCCTGCCTTGCGCTGGGTGTTGCGGCCATTACCGCGGTCGGCACGCTCCGCGCTGGCGTGGATGCCGGGCTTGCGGCGGATGGCGCGCGCATTCTGGGTGGCGATGTTGAAATCGCCTCCCCCTATCGGCCTTTGGCGGAGGCGCCTCGGGCATGGCTTGCGGCACGCGGCGCGCGGGTTTCGGAAGTGGTGACGCTGCGCGCCATGGCGGTGGCGGAATCGGGCGAGCGCATGCTGGTGGAAGTGAAGGCGGTGGATGGCGCCTATCCGCTGTTCGGCACGCTTGCAGTGCAACCGCCCGTGGCGCTTGGCGCGGGTGATATCCTGCTTGATCCTTTCATTGCCGAAAAACTTGGTATCGCACCCGGCGCGGTGCTGCGTATTGGCGAAGCGCGCCTGACCTTCCGCGCCACCATCACGCAGGAACCGGATAAGGTCGCAAGCCCTTCACTGCTTGGCCCGCGCGCCATGATTGCCTTGGCGTCCTTGTACGCAACACGGCTGATCCAGCCGGGCAGTCTGGTGACCTATGAATACCGGCTGGCGCTGCCGCCCGGTGTGGATCGCCAGCGCTTTGTTGCCGATCTGCGGCGGGATTTTCCGGAATCCGGCTGGCGGATCAGAAGCTCTGATGTCGCCGCCCCTGGCGTCAATCGCTTCCTGGATCGCGCGGCGTTTTTCCTCACGCTGGCAAGCCTGACGGCGCTGTTGGTGGGTGGGATTGGCATTGCAACGGGCGTATCGGCCTGGCTCGAGCAACGCGCGCGCACCATTGCGACTTTGCGCTGCCTTGGCGCGCCGCCATCGCTGATTTTCACGACCTATCTCGTGCAGGTCATGGCGCTGGCACTGCTTGGCATTGTGCTTGGGCTGGTGATTGGCTTTGGGCTGACCTGGGCAGGTGCGGCGGCCTTGGCCTCCATTCTGCCAGTAGCGCCGCGCATCCTGCCCTACCCGGCACCACTGGCTTTGGCGGCGGCTTATGGCGTGTTGACCGCGCTGGCCTTCACGCTGTGGCCGCTGGGCCGCGCGGGCAGCATTCCGGGTGCCGCCTTGTTTCGCGATGTGGTGGCGCCAAGCGCTGGCCGACCAGGGCTTCGCATTCTGGCCGCGATTCTGGTCGCCGCCGGGGCGCTTTCCGCCTTGGTCATCGGCACGGCGGAAAATCCGCGCTTTGCTGCGGGGTTCATCATTGGGGTGATCGGTACGCTGGTGCTGTTCCGCCTTGGCGCGGGGGCGCTGATGGCGCTTGCGCGGCGCCTGCCGCATGCGCGCCGCCCGGTGCTGCGTTTGGGGCTGGCCAATCTTTATCGTCCCGGCGCGCCGACGCCCTTGATGCTGGTCTCGCTTGGCGTGGGGCTCACGGTGCTTGCCGCCATTGCGTTGATTGAAGGCAATCTCCGCCGGCAATTGGCCGATGAAATGCCGGCTGCCGCACCGAATTTTTACTTCATTGATATCCAATCCGATCAGATCCAGGCGTTTGAGGCGCTGGCCCGCGCGCAACCCGGTGTCACGGAAATCCGCAGCGTGCCCAATCTGCGTGCGCGCATCGTCGCGGTGAATGGCGTACCGGCGGAAAAGGTCAGCGCAACGCCTGAAACCGCCTGGGCTTTGCGCGGTGATCGTGGTCTGACCTATTCGGCGACCCCGCCGGAAGGCGCCAAGCTGGTCGCCGGTGAATGGTGGCCGCCGGATTATGCAGGCCCGCCCTTGGTTTCCTTTGATGCGCAACTCGCCAAGGGTTGGGGCATTGGTGTTGGCGATAGCATTACGGTGAATGTGCTGGGCCGCGACATCACGCTGAAAATCGCAAGCCTGCGAGAGATCGCCTGGCGCGGGCTTGGCATCAATTACGTGCTGGTGGCCTCCCCCGGTTTGCTCTCTGCCGCGCCGCATACGCATATTGCGACCATGCGCAATGATGTGGCGCAGGAAGCGACCTTGCTGCGC
>JBDKIR010000430.1:0-2526 GCA_039797035.1 Pseudomonadota bacterium
CCGAGCACCTTCTGCCAGGACCAGGTGACGACATCCAATTTCGACCAGGGCAGATCCATCGCGAAGGCGGCGCTGGTTGCGTCACAAATGGCCAACCCTTCGCGATCGGCGCTGATGAAATCCGCATTCTTCAGGCGCACGCCGCTGGTCGTGCCATTCCAGACGAATACCACATCGCGCTTGGGATCGACCGCGCCAAGATCAGGCAGCTTGCCATAGGGCGCATCAATCACGCGCGCATCAGCAAGCTTCAATTGCTTCAGGATATCGGTCGCCCAATCCTTGGAGAAGGATTCCCACACCAGCACATCCACCCCGCGCGCGCCGAGCATGGACCACATCGCCATTTCCACCGCGCCCGTGTCGGACGCCGGCACAATGCCAAGCCGCCAATCGGAAGGCATGCCGAGGATCGCCTTGGAAAGCGTAATCACTTCCGCGAGCTTCGCCTTGGGTGTGGCGGCGCGGTGGCTGCGGCCAAGCAGCGCGCCTTCAAGCGCGGCAAGTGTCCAGCCAGGACGCTTGGCGCAAGGACCGGATGAAAAACGGGGATTGGCCGGGCGAATCCCCGGCTTGGTGGCGGCTGCCATGATGCGGCTCCCTTCCAGAAGCGATTGCGCCCCGGTGGGGGGGCGTGGCCCGCCTTTTGGTTACGCCCGGAAAGGGGCAGGGATCAAGCAGAAAACACGGCAAAATGAGGGGGGCTTTGGCCCTAACGACGGTCGATCTTGACCCCGGTTTCCGTGATGACGCGCTTCCAGCGCCCGAGTTCCTGCGCCACGAATTGGCTGGCGCTGGCCGGGTTGCTATCGGCCACAGCAATGGTGCCGATTTCCGCCAGTCGCTGCGCCAATTCCGCTTCCGCCAGCGCCGCATTGAAGGCGGCATTCATGCGCGTGAGCGTCGCGGGCGGCGTGCCGGCAGGCGCGGCAGCCAGAATCCAGGTTTCCGCATCAAAACCCGGTACGCCCTGGTCGGCGATGGCGGGCAAGGAGGCGAAGGGGCCGGCGGGGCGAAGGCTGGCGCGCGCCAAAGCGCGCAAGCGCCCATCGGCAATGGCGCCTGCAACGGTCGGCACGGATTCCACCATGAAGGTGACCTCGCCCGAGAGCATCGCCTGCATGGCGGGCCCGCCGCCGCGATAAGCGACGTGTTCGGTCTGCAAGCCCAAGGCATGGCGGAACCATTCGCCAGCCAAATGCGGCATGGAACCAACCCCGGCGGAAGCGTAATTATGCTTGCCCGGTTCCGCCCGCAGCTTGGCAATAAGCCCCGCCAGATCGGTAATACCCGATGCCGCCGGCACCACGAGCACGAAGCCCGTCACCCCCAGAAGCGCAATCGGCGCGAAATCGCGGATCGGGTCATAGGGTGTATCGGGAAACAGCGCGGGATTGACCGCAAGCGTTGCTGCTGCCGCGATCAGGATGGTTTGTCCATCGGGCGCTTGCCGGCGGACATGTTCGGCACCCGTCGCGCTCCCGGCACCGGCACGGTTTTCCACGACGACATTCTGCCCGAGATGCGCGGCGAGGCGCGGCGCAATCAGCCGAGCGCCGATATCCGTGGTGCCACCCGGTGCAAAGGGCACCACCATGGTCACGCTGCGGGTCTGCGCATGGGCAATCATTGGCGCGAAGAGTAATCCTGCGGCAAGGGCCGTGCGGCGTTTCATGGTCATGCGTGTTCTTCCCGTGCTTCTGGCGATGGCGTTTTGCGGAAACATTATGCGCCAATCCAATAGGACGGCGCCGCACTGGGCAAGCACCAGCCATCATGGCTTTGCGTCCGGCCCCGCATTGCGTCATGCTTCACGCCGCCAAAGGGGCGTCACGACCCCGGGACAAAAATGGGAGGATTTCATGTTTGCTCGCCGCAATCTGCTGGCGTTGACCGCGCTTTCACCCCTTGCCGCGCCCGCGATCATGCGCGGCGCCACCAGCCCTGCTGCGGCACAGGGCGCCTGGCCGAACCGACAGATTCGCATGGTGATCCCCTGGCCGCCTGGCCAGGCAACAGATGTGGTGGGGCGGCTTGCGGGGCAGCGTCTATCGGAACGGCTCGGTCAGGTGGTGGTGCCGGAAAACCGCCCCGGTGCTGGCGGGCAGATCGGCACGGATTTGGTGGCCAAGGCGCCGCCGGATGGCAATGTCATCCTGTCAGCCTCAATCGGGCCGATCTCCTTCAGCCCGCTGGTGCAGCGCACGCCCTATGATGTGGAAAAGGAATTGGCGCCGGTCGTGATTTTCGGGATTGCGCCCTTCATGTTGCTGGTGAAGCCGGATTTCCCGGCGCAGGATTTGCGCAGCTTCATGGCATTGGTGAAGGCCAATCCTGGCAAATACAGCTTCAATTCATCGGGCATCGGTGGTGCGCAGCATCTGGTCTGCGCCCTGTTCCTGGCGAAAGCCGGCTTGGACGCCTTGCACGTGCCCTTCCAGGGTAGTGGCCCTGCGCTCGCCGCGCTTCTCGGCGGCCAGGTGGATTTTGGCTTTGATACGCCGGCGGCCGCGGGCCGTTTGGTGC
>JBDKIR010000431.1:0-3302 GCA_039797035.1 Pseudomonadota bacterium
ATGGGGCGAGGAAGGCGCCTTTCGTTGGACCGGACCGGGCGCTGAGGCTGGCTTCGATCTTTGGATCGATCGTCGCTATCCGCTGCGCGCCCGGCTCGAGATCGCGGATTTCGGGCATGAAGCGAATAAAGGCGCCTTGAGCCTGATCGTTGATGGGTCGCTTTACCCCTTGCAGCAACGCGGCCCCGGAAAATGGCTGATGGCAGGCCCGATTTTGCCGCGCGGCACCGCAGGCCCCACACAGCTGCTGATACGGGTGCCGCATTTGCATGCGCCGCCCGCGCCATCGCATCACGCCCCCCCGTTGCGCGGCATTGCCTTCAAGCGGCTGAGCCTTTCGCCCCCGCCTTGAGTTGCGCCAATGTCCCTGCTGATCACTGCCGCGATTTGCAGTTACCAACGCCATGATCTGCTTGCGGGTGCGGTACGCTCATTATTGGCCCAGCACCTTCCCGTGGCGCAGCGACAAATCATCATTGTCGATAACTCACCGCCGAGTGCCAAGGCGGATGCGACAGCCGCGGCCTTTCAAGGCAGGGAAAATCTACTTTGGCTGCGCACTGAAAAACCCGGCCTGTCCCATGCGCGCAATATGGCTTTGGCGGCCGCATCCGCACCCATCATTGCCTTTATGGATGATGATGCCTTTGCCGAGGCTGATTGGCTTGACGCATTGGTCAGAGCTTTTGCCGAGCTTGGCGAAACCGTGCATGCGGTGGGCGGGATGCTGCGGCCGCATTGGGCCAGCCCACGCCCGGCATGGCTGACCGATCGGCTGATTGGATCGCTTGGCATTCTCAATCTTGGGGCACGACGCCGGCTGCTCGCGCCGGATGAAGCCGTGATGGGCGCCAATATCGCTTTTCGCCGCGATGTTCTGGCCAGCTTGGGGGGCTTTGATACATCCCTGGGGCGTATTGGCGGCGCGGCCAGTCTTTTATCCGGTGAAGAAAACGCCGTGCTCCGCCGCATCCGTGCAGCGGGTGGGCAGATCGCTTACGACCCCACTGCCGTTATCAACCACATCATGGACCCCAATCGCCTGACGCGGCGCTGGTTTCGCCGACGCTTCGCCTGGGAAGCAGTTTCGGAATATCTGCAAAATCCCGAGGCCTGTTTTGAGAAGAGTGACGCTGCCTGGGCCGGGGTGAAGGCGTTTCTGCTGCAACTGCCACCAGCGGATCGCAGCCTGCGCGGCTTGGCCTTGGCCCCCAAGGATAACGCTGCCTTCGAACAGCAATTGCACGCCATCGCGCATGCCATCCAGGCGCTGCTTGCTGGCATCGAAGACCATGATGATGCCTGATCCCATGGCATCCTGGGCTGGGTTGCGTGTCCTGGTCCTGACCCCGACACCCACCTGGCCGATCAATCTCGGCAATCGCAACCGCATCTTTCACATCAATCGTGCGCTCCAGAAGGCTGGGGCGGTGGTCGAGGTGCTGCATTACCCCGGCGATGACGCTGGCAGTGACAGTATTTCCCCGGAAATGATGCGCCATATGACGGCGCAATGGGATGGGTATTTCATTGCCCCGGTCACGCGGCCTTTGCATACGCCGCCGCGTTTTTCCGCTGATCATCAGATTGATGAATGGTGGGATCCCGCCATTGGCGATGTGCTGATTTGGTTATTCCGCAACCGGCATTACGATGCCTTCATCGTCAATTACACATGGTTGTCCAAGGCGCTGGATTACGCCCCCCGAACCACCTGCCGTATTCTTGATACGCATGATCAATTTTCAGGGCGACGCGATCTGCTCAAGGCGCAAGGGATCAATCGCGAATTTTTCCATCTGACCCCGAAGGAAGAAGCGCAAGGCTTGGATCGCGCCGATCTGATCTGGGCCATCAAACCGCAGGAAGCGGCTTTTTTCGAGACGCTGACGAAAAAACCCGTTTTGACAATGGGGCATCATGAGGCGACACGCCCGGTGAAACGCCCGGCCAGCTTGGCCGATGGCATCCTGCGCCTGGGCCTGGTGGGGGGGCAGAACAACACCAATCGTGTCAATTTTCGCAATTTTCTTTTGGTGGCTGAAAGCTATCTGAAACAGACCTTGCTGCCGGTGGAAATTCTATTGGCGGGCAGCATTTGCGATTGCCTGGACACCAGCCCCTATCCCTGGGTGCGGCGGCTTGGGCGACTGGAAAATATGGACCAGCTTTATGAGCAAGTGGATGCGGTCCTGGCGCCCATGAGTTTTTCCACCGGCCTCAAGATCAAAATCGGCGAAGCCTTGGCCGCGGGATTGCCCATCATCAGCCATGCCCATGCTTTTGAAGGCTATCCAGCGACACATGCCTTCCATCAATGCGCCAATTTTGCCGCGATGATGATGGCCGCGCATCAAATCCTGCGGGAACCAAACCTGCTTGGGCCTTTGGCGGAAGCTTCTGCCAAGGCGCAGCATCAAAATGCGCTGGCCGTCGCGCATGCGCTCAGCACCACGCGGGATCGGATCAATGTTCTGCCGCCTTCCATGATTTATGTGCTGCGCAGTGAACATTTGGCCCAGGGGCATCTGATTGGCGCGCATATGCTGCATGCCGCCAACGCCTATCAGGATGGGCCGGTGGCCTTTCACCTTTCAGGCGACGCCGCCTTGGCCGCACCGGACATGCTGCAGCAATGTGCGGCACGCGGCCCCCTTATCGCCACGCCTGAGGATGTGGCGGGGCTGCAAAAATCCTTGGGCACCGGCCCCTTCCCGGCACCACGCGCCGGCACTTTGGCGGATGTATTGGCGGCGCCTCATCATGGTGCCTGGTTCGCTTATGTGCCGCAGGATTTACCGCAGGACGGGCTGCGCACCCGCTGCGGCATTGCCCATCGCAGCATCCTGGCGCTTGACGGCGCGGGCGGTGATACCGCTCAACAGCAGCGCTTGGCGCAATCCTTCCCGCGCTTTCTGGTGTTGGAAGCAACCCCTACGGAAGGCAGCGCCGCGCTGGCGCGCCGCCCCCAGATCCAAAGGCTGACCATATCCTGTCTGCGCCATGAACGCGCCCTGGCTTTGCTGCGGGCATTGCGCCAGGCGCCGCGACATGCCGATGCCGCCATCATCGCCCCTTGGCCAGAAGCGCCCGATCTGCCGCCGCTGCTGGTTTTTCTCACGGAAATACTGGGGCGCCCTGTCAGGCTCTTCGGCGGCTTGGGTGCCGGTTCACCAGCGAGTTATGGCCCGTTTTCCCTCCGCCAGGATTTGCTGGAAAGCCATGCCCTGGACCAGGTTTTTGAACCGGCACGCTGGCAGGGCCGCAAACCCAGCATGGTCATTGAAGTCACACGACCAGGC
>JBDKIR010000432.1:0-8422 GCA_039797035.1 Pseudomonadota bacterium
CCCCGGATGATCGTGCCCGCGCGGGGGAGCGTTTCTTTCGCGCCGATCCATCACGGGCCTTGCCCGGTTCAGGCTTGGGGCTTTCCCTCGTCCGCGCCGTGACAAGCTTGCATGGCGGGGAATTGCGCCTGGCGGATGCACGCGCCCATCCCACCCATCCCGGTTTGCATGCGCATTTGAGCCTTTTCTCGGGTAAATGACGCGGGCTTCATCTGCGGGCCACGGCTTGGCAGGGCGGCGCATGATACGCCTTGGCCATGGAGTGGCTCATCGTCATTGCGCTTCTCTGGCCATTGAGCGTCCGGGCGGATGAGAGCGCGCCCCGGCTTACCTCTGATTCGCCTGAGTATTGCGCTGAACTCAAGTCCCGTTTTGCCGCAATCGCCGCAGAGGCACCGGGGCATCTTCGCCTTTTGGCGGAAGAAGGCAGCAGGCTTTGCGCTGAAGGCCACATGCGGAGCGGGATCGCCAAATTGCGCCGAGCCTTGAAGGAAGCATCGCGCGGGGAATGACCCCCCTATGGACAGAGAACCGCCCATGCGATGCTGTGCGTCAGGCGCACGGCCTTGCCGAGGCCAGGTGAGAGACGTGACAGGCGCTTGATGCAGAAAGACACAGGATTGGGGCAAAGGGCCATTGGCTGGGCCGGCACGGCCCTTGCGGGGGCTGCGGCCACCTCCACCGGTATCGGCTTGGCGCGATTTGCCTATGTGCCGCTCTTTCCCGCCATGGTGACCGCAGGTTGGGTGGATGGGGCGGAGGCCGGTTTGCTCGGTGCGCTCAATCTTTCGGGCTATTTGCTGGGTGTTGGCGGGGCAAGGGCCTTGGCGCGGCGCGTTGGAGTGCCGCAGGCGCTTGATCTTGGCATGATGCTGGCATTGCTCGCCTTTCTGGCCTGCGCCTGGCATGGCGGCCTGGCTTGGCTTGGGTTTTGGCGCTGCTTGGCTGGCATTTCGGGCGGCATGCTGATGGGCCTTGCCGGCCCTTCGGTGCAGGCCGTGACGCCGCCGGAACGCCGGGGCCGGGCGGGTGGCTTGGTGCTGTTTGGTGTCGGTGGCGGCATTACGCTTGGCGCCTTTCTGGTGCCCGTGCTGCTGCAAGCCGGGGTTTCGCAGGCCTGGCTTGGCCTTGCCGCCGTGGTGGCGCTGCTATGGGGCTTGGCGCGCCCGCATTGGCCGCGCCCACCTGCTTCCGAAACCGCGCCGGAGGGCAGCGCGCCACCCGCTTTTGGGCTGATCATCGCCTATTCACTCTCGGGCGCGGGGCTGGTGCCGCCCATGCTTTACCTGTCGGATCTGGCGGCGCGCGGGCGTGGCCTTGGCGTTGAAATCGGCGCGGGCATGTGGGTGTTGTTCGGCCTTGGCTGTGTGACGGGCGCCTTGCTCGGCGGGCGGGTGGTGGAGCTTTGGGGCGGACGCCCGGCGATTTTCCTCTGGATGGGGATTCAGAGTATCGCGCTGGCCTTGGCCTTGCCTGAACCGCTTTGGGTGCTGGTGCCGCTTGGCTTGGTTTCCGGCCTGGCCGCGCTTGGCATTACCACGGTTGCCTTGGCGGCGGCCCGCGAAAGGGCGGGCGCCCTGGCTGGCGTGATCTGGGTGCGGGTGACGGCGGGCTTCGCTGTGGCGCAAGCCTTGGCGGGCTTTGCCCTGGCCGCGCTATTTCGCGCCACGGATGAAAGCCATGCCGCGGTATTCGCCGCAGGGCTCGGGCTATCACTCGCTGGTTTGCTGGTGGCCTGGGCGGATTGGCGCTGGCGCTGGAATTAAAAAACGACAGCCCCATCAGGCGGGTGGAGCCTGATGGGGCTGTTGATGACGCAATTCATGCCAAGCGCGCAGGCGCGCGCGTCAGTGTCCAGGCGCGGATCCGTTACGATCCGCGCCATGCGAATCAGGCTTTTCCGCGCGTGACCAGCCGGCCCGGCTTTTCCCCGGTGGCGCCCTTGCCGGCGACGAAGGTGGAAACGCCATTGGCCCAGACTTCCTCGATGCCAGCGCTTTCCTGCTTCGGGTTTTCGAAAGTGGCGCGGTCAATCACCGTATCAGGGTCGAACATGACCAGATCGGCATAGGCGCCTTCGCGGATCACACCACGATCCACCATGCCAAAGACGGCAGCGGGACGGCCGGTCATTTTATGCACGGCAGTCTCCAGGCTGAACAGGCGCAATTCGCGCGCGTAAAGGCCAAGCACACGCGGGAAAGTGCCCCAAAGCCGCGGATGCGGATGCGCATCATGCGGAATACCGTCCGAACCAATTACCGACATCGGATGCGCCATGATGCGGCGCACATCGGCTTCATCCATCTGGAAGGTGATCTGCCCCGCGGGCAGCAGACGTTCGGCCGCCATGCGGATATCCGTATTCCAGCCGCGCGCGATGTCAGACAAATACTTGCCCGCCATTTCCGGATGCGGGATGGACCAGGTGATCATCACCTTCACATCATCGCGCAGCCGGTCCGGCATCAGCACGGTGGAGCCCGCCGGATAGGGATAGACATCGAAGCAGACTTCCTGGCTTTGCGCATAGGCATCAATCAGCGCGAGCGTCTGCGTGGAACGCCCGTAATTTTCCGGCATCGAGCATTTATGGTGGCTGATCCAGACCGGGCAGCCGACGCGATCACCGATCTTCAGCGTTTCCTCGATGGAAGCGCAAACGCGGTCCGCCTCATCACGCATGTGCGTGACGTAAATGCCGCCATAGGCGCGGAGTGGCTCGGCCACCGCAATCACTTCTTCCGTCGTCGCATGCATGTTCAGCGGATAGTAAAGCCCCGTCGAAAAACCCGAAGCCCCTTCAGCGAGGGATTGCTTCACGCGCAGCCGCATGCGTTCGATTTCGCCATCATTGGCAACGCGCATGACATCGCCATCCATCGCTTCCACGCGCATGGTCTGGTGGCCGACCAGCGCATAGGTATTCACTTCCGAACCCTGCTTTTTCAGCTCATGCGCGTAATCGCCAAAACTATCGAAGCGCCACCAGCCATCTTCGCCAATCAGATCAAGCGGCGGCGGCGGGCGCTTGGTGAAGCGCGCGGGGGAAAGGCTGACACCGCAATTGCCGACCACCACAGTGGTGACACCCTGGCTGATCTTGCAGGTCATGCAGGCGGGGCCGCAAAGCACCGCGCGGTCATCATGGGTGTGGCTGTCAATGAAGCCGGGTGCGACGGCCTTGCCACCGGCGATCACTTCACGGTCCGCACTGGCCCCGCCGAGATCGCCGACCGCCACGATGCGGTCGCCCGTGACGCCGATATCGCCCTTGCGGCTGGGGCCGCCGGTGCCGTCGATGATGGTGGCATCACGAATAATCAAATCGCAACGGAGAGCCATGGCTATTTCCCAATTCAGAGGCATTGAAGACGCCAATCATGGCGCGGCGCGCGCTTGCTTGGAAGCCCAGGCCCGCTGAGGGCCCCGTTGGGGCCTTGTGCCGGGGCGGCTTCAAGCGTTGGGCTGTGCCAGGCTTCCCGTATTGGCGGCCCCCATGGCCAAGGCCGTTTCCGTGCCGAGTAAAATTTCCATCAGGCGAAATATATCGGTCTGCAACAAGCCGCCGCCATCCAGGCCATTCACCAAAGCCTTGAGGGTATTGGCGTAACGGCGTTGCAAATCATCATAGAATTCCGGATTGCCGCAGCGCCTGCCCGCAGCTTCCAGACGCTTGAGGGCGCGCGCCAGGACTTCAAGATTAAGGATAATGGCCGGGCGCCGCTTGGCATTAGGATCCCGCAAGGCGGGCAGGAATTGCTTTTCCACTATGGCGCTGAGTGCTTCCTGGCAGGCCTGGTCCATTTGTTTCACCAAGGGGGCAAGTAGCGGGCGGCGGTCCCGATGGCGCCCGGCGGCTGCGGCCTCCACTTCGCGTATCAGCGTGACGCATTCCTCAGCCTCATGCGCAGCCCTGACCGGATCTTCGATCGGCAGGGGCGGTGGCCCGTGGCGCAGGCGTTCTTCCATTTTTTCATCAGCGACGGTGCCAGCGATGGGGGATAGGCGCGCGGCGGCCGCGAAAACTGAACCCGGGCTGGCGGCGTCCTGCAATAAATTGATCAGCCCCATGCTGAAAAATTCCTGCCCTTCCTTGGCCAGACCCTGCAAGGCCTGGGTCACCAATTCTGCCGGCGGGCCGGAAAAGGCCGCGAGCCTTGCTTCCCATAAGGCATCCGCATGGCGCCAGATGCCCGCCGCGCGGGCCAAAATCTCCTGAAAATGCGCGCCGGTCAGGCCGGCGGATGGCAGGCCATTATCCAAGGGCAGTGTTTCCGCATGCTCTGCGGCCGCAGCCCAAAGCGCACGCCCGGTGACATCAACCTGCAGGACGTCAAAGAAATTACGCCCGCCGAGCGGTGCGGTGAGTTCCTCGGCTGCGGGGCCCATGGCCTCGCGCAATGCATTGGCAATCGGCAGAAGGGCTTGGCGCGGTAATTTGGCCATCCCAGGGCGCCAATCCTTCACGGGCACGATATTGCCATCGAAAGGCAGAAACAGAATACGCGCAAAGGTGATGGGGCGCGGGGGGCGGAGCAGACGCAGCCTTGGCCTGGCCGATTCC
Source organism: Pseudomonadota bacterium (assembly GCA_039797035.1). Taxonomy (GTDB): domain Bacteria; phylum Pseudomonadota; class Alphaproteobacteria; order Acetobacterales; family Acetobacteraceae; genus Neoroseomonas. Next base: position 4,568 of record JBDKIR010000432.1, read on the forward strand.
AGAATGGGATCAAGCGTGGATCGTGCGGGGATGGCTTCCAGCAGACCAACCACCTGCCGCAGCACCTCATCAGACGCGCGCGAGGTGCGATTGGAAAGGCTGGTCAGCGGATCTTCACTGTTCTTGCTGCCGCCTGTCTGCACGGTCAAAGCGCGGGCGCTTTGGATCCGATCCATCTCACGCAGCTTCTTGGCTTCGCTGCTGAGCTTGGCGGCATGCTGCCCGCTGAACAGGGCTTCATTGCGCATCACGAATTCAGCGCGGCGCAGGCCGCGCCAATCCGTGGCGAAGCCAACCGGCGGTGTGGCGCGGCGCAGATGGCTCGCCGCTTCCGGAAACCCCGCCCAGCCTTCGATTTCCTTGGGCAAGGGCGGCGTCAGTGACGCCATTTCCCAAAGCACGGCTTCCCGGTCCCAGGGTTCGGCATTGCGCCAGAGGTTGCTGATGATATCCCACCCATCCAGCAGCCAATCGGGCCGCGCCGCGCGTCTTTGCACGGATGGCGCATCGCGCTGCCAGGCACGGATCAGCAGGGTGCAATCGGCCATGACGCGATCCAGTTCCGCGATCGCCGCTTGCGCGCAATGCAGGCTCAATTGCGCCCGGCGCAGGATGAAATCCGCCCGCGCACTCAGCGGCGTGCCACGCCGTGGCGCAAGCCAGGTTTCAAGTTCCTTCACAAAACCATGCAATTCGCCAAGCGCCGTGCGACGATGGCCGGATACGGCATCATCCGCCTTGCCGAGATGCATGAAACACCCGGCCAATGCTTCAACCGAGGCTTCGATGGTTTCAGTTTTGACATCAAACCTTCTGGCCAAGCGGGCAACCGCTTTGCCAATGCGCGGGCGGAGATAAGCGAGGCTTTCCTGCTGCGGCGGTACCTTGTTTTCCGCGGGCAATTCCGTGCGATTGATCAGATCGGCCAGCAGCAGAAAAAACAAGCGTCGATGCGCGGTGGCTTCCGCCTGTTCAGCTTCCGCCGCCATCACCATGGCCGCGCGCCCGGACCAGCCTTCCTTGCCGAGTTTCAGCGCAATGGAACGGATCAGCGCCGGCGTCACCTGCGTGGTGTTTTTCAGGCAATGCCAGAAGGCATGGTCATGCAAGGTCAGTGGGTAGGTGGCAGGCAGGCTGGACCAGGCGGTAACCACCGGGCCTGGCCGGCCGCCAAGATGGGGCAGCACCACTTCCATGGCGCCGGGCAACGCCCCTTGGCGGAGCCGTGCGGCGAGTAATTGCGGCGTGGTGAAGGGCAGGATCACCCCGCGTTCCTTGAAGCTTTCCAGATCCTTTTCACCAGGCTGCACGGCTTGGCCAAGCGCTGCGCGCAAGGATGGCTTGGCGCCAGCTTCCGCAGCGCCTGCTGCCGGGGGTGGAGCGGGCCTGGTGGTCAAGCGGCCCATAGGGTTCGGGTTCATGGCGCGGGTTTGGCGTAGGGGAACAAAGATTGATTGAATGCATATAGTTATTTTTTAACAAAACAACAATTTTATTCTGGGGGAGAATCTGCCGCCCGATGCAGGGTTGAACCTGGCCGTGGGTTCCTAACGCAGAAGTTCGAGTGCGGCTTCCCCGCCAAGCAGGATCTCGGCAAGGCGGGCCAGATCAAGCGCGGTCATGCCGCCTGGGCTGAGGTTGCGCCGCGTGGTTTCGATGGCCTTTTCGATCCGTTTGGCAGCGCCGTCATAGCCATGGGCAATGCCATAGCGCCGCCCGATCAATTCAATCCGGCGGAGCGCGCGTGCCTGCGCTTCCAGCGCCATGATTTGTTCCGGCGTGGCGGCGTGTTGCAGCAAAGGCAGGGCGCGCATGATTTCAGTTTCAAGCCCCTGTTCATAAACCACGCGGCAGCTTTCTTCCGCTTCCTGGCGCAGGCCAACCAGGCGTTCGGCGCGGTTCGGGTTGCGCGTGGGGGGCGCATTTTCCAGATCCTGGAGCGATCGTCCGAAGGATTCCGCCATGGTTGCCGCCTGCGGCAGATCTTCGGTGGGCAGGCTGCCCCGCGCATTGCCAAGCCAATGATCAACTGCGGCATCCGCCATGATGGCGGCCGAAGGCGAAAGATTGGCCGCCGCCAAGGCAACCATCCCGGGGCTGGTGGCTTTTTGCATCAGCGTCGCCAAAGCCATGCTGAAGGCGACCGGATCTTCCTGCGCAATAGGGGCAAGGGCGGCGCGGACCGCTTCCTGCGGCGGGCCCCAACCACTCAATTGCAGGGTTGACCAGATCGGTCCGGCATGGCGCCAAACCCCTGTGGCCAGCTGAAGCAATGCGGAGAAATCCTCTGGCCGCAGCCCTGTGCTGGACCAGCGCGCATTGGGTTTCAGCCCCGGCGCATGATGCGCGGCTGCTGCCCAGGCCAGGCGCCCGGCTTGGTCCACTGCGCCAATATCGGCAAAATTCTTGCCGGCGCAGATGGCATCAATCTCCTGCACGGCCGGTCCCATCGCCGCACGCAGCGCTTCCGCCAGGGCCGGCAGGCAGGACCTTGGCAAGCGCGCATCCCCGCGCTGCCATTTCGTGCTGTCGGTAATCGCGCCATCAAGCGGCAGAAACAAAAGCCGGGCGAATTTCAACGGACGTAGCGGCCGCAATTGGCGCAACCGCGGACGGGCCGCGTCCAAAAGCCGATCCGCTTCCAGCCGATCAGGCAGGCGGTCCAGGATTTCAACCACCTGCGTCAGCGCCATATCGGAAGCAGCGGCAAGGACATGCACCAATTGCCGAGTTTCGGCGAATTGGTTTTTGCTCGGTTGGGGGCGCCGCATCGGTGGCGGCAGGGGCAGCGCGGAAAATCTCGGCTTATGCGCCGCTTCCTCAAAGGGCGGGCCGGCGGGTTTTCTGATACTGGCGGCGATGAATTCCCGCCTTGCTGGCGCAACGGTCAGGTTTTCATTGCGGGCGATCATGTCGATCAATCGGCCACTGCGCCAATCTTCGAATTCCTGCACGACCCGTCCGGAACGTTGCGGCCTTTGCCAATCAGGATCGATACCGTGCCAGCCTTCAACCTCAAGCGGCAAAATCGGCGCGAGCAAGGCCATTTCCATGATGGCCGCCGGCCTTTCCTGGCTGGAGGCCGCATTCCAGATGCCGAGAATCATGTCCCAGCCATCCAGCAGCCAATCAAGGCGAGAGGTCCGCGCTGCGAATTGTGCCGGGTTTTCATGCCATGCACGGAGTGAGGCGATGGTATCCCCAATCAATGCATCGAATTCGGCCAGCGCGTGGTCGGCGCATTTCAGCGTGATTTCCATGGAACGCTGCACAAGCCCGGCGGCCTGTGCATCCTGTCCTGCCGGAATGGCCTGCCGCCAGGCGTCAATTTCCGCCACCAGCGCCGTAAGGTCCCGTACAAGCCGCCGCGACGGCGCCGGGTCTTGGTCATGCGGTAGGCCCAGGCCATCGAAAGCCTTGGCCATTTTTTCCAAGCCATTGGCGATGGCCTCGGTGGTCATGCCAAGGCGCTTCGCCATATGCGCGACCGCCCTTTGGCCGCGTATTTTCACGCGCGCGGGATCATCCAGTTCCGGCGGCGGCCCGGCCGGGTTGGCGCCTTCAGCCTGTTTGATCAGGTCCAGCAACAGCGCGAAATTGATCCGCGTTTCGCGGCTTTCAGCGGCGCGGCGTGCTTCGGGTACTGCCATGGCGGCGCGCCGGCCAGCCAAACCTTCCAACGCCACAGATTCCGCAGCATGCCGCAGGGTTCTGGGGGTCAGGTTATATTCATTGCGCAGCAAGTGCCAAAGCCGCCGATCATGCAAGGTTGGTGCGCAGATCTGCGGAATGGCGTTCCAGGGTAGGATGTAAACACCCTCACCGCCCGAGGGATTGGTGATGATGAGTTCCAGG
>JBDKIR010000433.1:0-6285 GCA_039797035.1 Pseudomonadota bacterium
TGGATAAGGCCGGCGTGAAGCTGGCGGAGAATGGCGTTATCGCGGTGGATGACAATCACGCCACCAGCCAGGGACATATCTACGCCATTGGCGATGTGCTGGACCGTGTGAACCTCACCCCCATGGCAACGGCGATTGGTCACGCCCTGGCCGATACGCTGTTCGGTAATAACCCGCGCCGCGTGAGCTATGAAAACGTGCCCACCGCCGTCTTCATGAACCCGCCCATTGGCACTGTAGGCATCACGGAAGAAGAAGCCGCCAAGCGCGGCCCCGCTGATATCTATGTCACGCGCTTCACCCCGATGCGCCACACCATCAGCAAGCGCGAAGGCCGCAAGACGCTGATGAAGCTGGTGGTTTGCCAGCGCACGCAAAAGATCCTGGGCGCGCATATGATCGGCGAAGACGCCGGAGAGATGATGCAGGGCATCGGCATTGCCGTGGTGATGGGCGCGACCAAGCAGGATTTTGATCGCACCATCGGCATTCACCCAACGGCGGCGGAGGAATTCGTCACACTGCGCACCCGCACGCGCGTTGTGGGCGCCTGAGATGGGCGCTCTCAGCCCCCAAGCGCGCCTCGTTGTCATCTTCGCCTCGCTCGGACATTTCCTGCATCATGTATTGACCGGGCTTTTCCTGACGCTCGCCATCGTGTTGGAAAGGGTTTGGGAAAAACCTTATGCGGAAATCATCGCTCTTTGGACTTTAGGGGCGGCGATGATCGGGCTTGGCGCACCGATCGCGGGTTGGCTTGCGGATCGTTTCAGCCAGGCGCGCATGATGGCGGTATTTTTCCTTGGCCTTGGGGCTTCATCCATCGCGGCGGGTTTGGTCGCTGATGCTTCCGGCATGGCCATGGCCTTGGCGGCTTTGGGCATTTTCGGCGCGATTTACCACCCCGTTGGCATGGCCTGGGTTTCCATGACGGCACCTGCTGAAAGGCGGGGGCGGATTATGGGGGTTTTGGGTATTTCCGGCAGTATTGGCGTGGCGCTCGCCGCCGTGATTGCGGGCGGGTTGACCGAACTCGGCGGCTGGCGTTTGGCGATGATCCTGCCAGGATGCGTTACGATTTTGGCTGGGGTCGCGCTGCTGGCGGCTATTTTGCTTGGCAAGATCGATCTTGGTACCGCCTTGTCTGGCGCCGTCCCTGGGCGTGATGCAGGTGGCGCATCGGAATTGCGCGCACCCCTTGCCGTCTTGGCGGTGCTGACAGTGACCTTCACGCTCGGTGCCATTGCCTATGCCGCCTATACAACGGCGCTGCCGAAATGGCTGAGCGATTCCCTTGGCCTGGATGCCAGTGAAGCCGGCAGCCTTGGCTTGGTGGTGGGGGCCATCATGCTGTCCGGCAGTATCGGGCAGGTGATTGGTGGGCGTTTGGCGGATCGGCTTTCCTTCAAATGGCTTTATGTCGGCACTTTTGTGCTGAAACTGCTGCCCTTTGCTGTGGCGGCAGCCTTCGATGGGCCTGCGATGCTGCTTGTGGCCATGCTGATTGGCCTGACTTTCGATATGACCGCGCCGGTCGAAAACCTATTGCTCGCCCGTTATTCATCCGGGCGGCGGCGTGGCTTGGCCTTTGGGCTCAAATTCGCCATCGGCTTTGCGGCGGCCCCGCTCGGCATCAATCTGGTTTCCTTTGCCTATGCTGATGGTGCGGGGGGCGCGGCCTTCTTATTCGCCATTCTCACCTTTTTGGCCGCCACCATGATCCTGGCCGCGTTATTGCTGCCCGCAGAGCGCGATACGCCGCCGCGGCGTGCAGCAGGCGCGATGGCCGGGTGAAGCGCGGCACCGTGATGGCTTCACGACGGCCCCTGGGCCGGGCAGTATCCATAAAGTTAAAATCCTGAAAGGATCAGGGATATGAAGACACGCGCCGCAGTGGCCTGGGAAGCCAAAAAGCCCCTCACCATCGAAACCGTGGATCTTGCGGGCCCCAAGCCCGGCGAAGTCCTGGTCGAAATCATGGCGACCGGCGTTTGCCATACGGATGCCTATACGCTGGATGGGCTGGATTCTGAGGGGCTTTTTCCGGCCATCCTTGGCCATGAAGGCGCGGGCATTGTGCGCGACATCGGCGCCGGCGTGACCAGCGTGAAGCCCGGCGATCACGTGATCCCGCTCTACACGCCCGAATGCCGCAGCTGCAAAACCTGCCTGAGCCAGCGGAGCAATCTTTGCACTTCCATTCGCGCGACGCAGGGCAAGGGGGTGATGCCGGATGGCAGCAGCCGCTTCAGCTGTGAAGGTACTGCGGCCGGCAAGCCGCTATTTCACTATATGGGCTGCAGCACTTTTTCGAATTTCACCGTGCTGCCGGAAATCGCGGTTGCCAAGGTCAGGGAAGACGCGCCCTTCGACAAGATTTGTTATATCGGTTGCGGCGTCACCACCGGCATTGGCGCGGTGATCTACACCGCCAAGGTCTGGCCCGGTGCGAATGTCGCGGTGTTCGGTTTGGGGGGCATCGGCCTCAATGTCATTCAGGGTGCCCGCATGGTGGGCGCCGATAAGATCATCGGCATTGATATCAACCCTGCCAAACAGGCCATGGCGCGCAAATTCGGCATGACGCATTTCATCAACCCGAATGAGATCGGCGCCGATAAGGTGGTGCAGGCGATTACGGATCTGACGGGCGGTGGCGCTGATTTCTCCTTTGATTGCACCGGCAATGTTGCGGTGATGCGTCAGGCGCTGGAATGCTGCCATCGCGGTTGGGGGGAAAGCATCATCATCGGCGTCGCGCCTTCGGGGGCTGAAATTGCCACGCGCCCCTTCCAATTGGTGACGGGCCGCGTCTGGAAAGGCTCAGCCTTTGGCGGAGCGCGGGGGCGTACCGATGTGCCCAAAATCGTTGATTGGTACATGGAAGGGAAGATCAATATCGATGATCTGATCACCCACACCATGCCGCTTGAGAAAATCAATGATGCCTTCGATCTGATGCATGAAGGCAAATCCATCCGTTCGGTGGTGGTGTTCTGACCCCAAGCGGGGGTCAGGGGGCATTCACCATGGTTTCGAAATCACGGAACAGGCTGATCGCCTTGGCATCGAAAAAGGGCAGGATCTGGCTGAGGAAAATCCCAGCCGTTCCGCGCCCATGGTCGATCCAGTAATAGGTATTGCCAAGCCCTGCCCAGGCGAGCGCGCCGGCGGAACGCCCCTGGGGTGAGGGTTTGCGGTTGATCAGGAAGGTCAGCCCCCAGCCATTGGCCATGCCGGGGAAGAAATCCGCGTCATTGGTGGCACTCGGCACGGAACTCCGCATGGGCTGCACAGACAGTGGCCCCAACTGGTCGCGCGCCATTTCCGCCACGGTTTCCGCCTTCAGCAAGCGTAGCCCGCCATGCTTGCCGCCATTCAGGATCATGCGGGCAAACGCCAGATAATCCCGCGCCGTGCCATAAAGCCCGCCGCCACCGCCATGAAATTCAGGGTCTTGCGGGGTTTCGAAAGCAATGGGGGCAAGCGCGCCGTCTGGCCCTCGGCCATGCATGCCCGCCAGGCGCGCCCTTTGGTCCGGGCGGAGTTTGAAACTGGTATCAACCATGCCGAGGGGGTCGAACAGCACGCGCGACAGATGAGCGCTGAGCGTCTCTCCACTGACGGCCTCGATCATTTTGCCGACCCAATCGATGCCGATGCCATAGGACCAATCCTCCCCAGGATCGAATAGCAGCGGTAGGTCCAGGGCAGCATTGCGGCCGGTGCCAACGGCCGGGGTGCCGGTTGCCTTGCGGTAGCGCGCGATATCAGCGCTCCACATGTCATAGGCATAACCGGATGTATGGGTCAGCAAATGGCGCAGCGTAATGGGGCGCTTGGCTTGGCGCAGGATTGGCTGCCCCGCTTCGTCAAAACCGGCCAATACCCCCTTGGCGCCAATTTCCGGCACCACGGCGGCGGCGGGGGTATCCAGGGTTAATTTACCGGCCTCGACAAGCATCATGGCCGCCGCGCCGGTAATGGCTTTGGTCATGGAAGCAATCCAGAAGACCGCATCAGGGCCCATGGGCGCCGCATTGCCCAGGCTGCGGTTGCCAAAAGCGGCTTCCATCCGCGTGCCATGCCGATCCCCAAGGGCCAGGACCAGGCCCGGAATTTCGCCCTGCTGCACCGCGCTTTGCATGCGTATGGCAATGGCCTGTTGCTGATCCATGGGACCCCTCCTGCTATGGTGTTCAAGGCTCTTCGAGCCCCCCGCTTCCCCCGAGGCCGCCCTTCTGCTTATTGTGCCCTTTCTTTTGCCAAGGAGACAGGTGGAAATGACTGCGCGGGGCTGGAGCCCGGATTCATGGCGTAACATGCCAATCAGGCAAGTGCCGGAATATCCCGATCAAGCGGCGCTGGCCGCCATGGAAGGGAAGATCGCGCGATTTCCCCCGCTGGTCTTCGCTGGTGAAGCGCGTCGGCTGCAGGCCTCCCTCGCGCGGGCGGGCGATGGCCAGGCCTTTGTGCTGCAAGGCGGTGATTGCGCGGAAAGCTTCGGCGATTTCACCGCGAATATCATCCGCGATACCTTCCGCGTCCTGCTGCAAATGGCGGTGGTGCTGACCTTTGGTGGCGCCTTGCCGGTGGTGAAGCTGGGACGCATGGCGGGCCAATTCGCCAAGCCGCGTTCTTCAGATAACGAAACGCGTGATGGCGTCACGCTGCCTTCCTATCGTGGCGATATCATCAACGGGCCTGATTTCAGCCCGGAAGCGCGTATTCCCGATCCGTCCAGGATGGAATTCGCCTATATGCAATCGGCGGGCACGCTGAACCTGCTGCGGGCTTTTTCAACCGGCGGCTATGCGGATCTGCATCAGGTGCATCGCTGGAACCTGGGCTTCGTTGAAAGAAGCCCGCTTGCTGAGCGTTATGCGGATTTGGCGACCCGGATCGATCAGACGCTGTCCTTCATGCAGGCCTGCGGCATGTCCGATCTGCCGCAAGTGCGGGAGACAGATTTCTACACCAGCCATGAAAGCCTGTTGCTGCCCTATGAACAGGCGATGACGCGCGTCGATTCCACCACCGGGGATTGGTATGCGTGTTCGGCGCATTTCCTTTGGATTGGCGATCGTACACGCCAACCGGAAGGGGCGCATGTGGAATTCATGCGCGGCGTGAAGAACCCGATCGGCATGAAGGTCGGCCCCAGCATGGACCCGGATGAGCTGTTGCGGCTGACGGAGATCCTCAACCCCGGCAATGAAAAGGGCCGCCTGACCCTGATTTCCCGCATGGGGGCGGATAAGGTGGAAGCCAAGCTCGCACCACTCGTGCGGGCGGTGACCAAGGCCGGCCGCAATGTGGTTTGGCTGTGTGATCCAATGCACGGCAATACCACCACGGTCGCCGGGTATAAGACGCGCGCCTTTGATTCGATCCTGGCCGAAGTGCGCGGCTTTTTTGACGTGCATGAGGCAGAAGGCAGCTTTGCCGGCGGCGTGCATGTTGAAATGACCGGCAGCAATGTGACGGAATGCCTGGGCGGAGCCCATAAGCTTTCTGAAACCGATCTTTCAGCCAATTACGCGACATCCTGCGATCCACGGCTGAATGCTGAACAATCGCTGGAACTGGCCTTCCTGATTGCCGAAGAATTGAAGGCGCGACGCGTCGCAGGCCTTTCGGCACCGGCTCAGGCAGCCCAGTGAACGCCCCGGCTGACCGGGGGGAGATATCCCCCCGGGCTGCGTCGGATGTGGCCGATGCGTTGATCACGGCGCGCGCGGATAGTTACTTCAACCGCACCAAGGCAGTCGTCCAGCATTTCGGCGATTGCCAGGTGACCTATGCGGTATTCCTGCGCCGCCCGGTGGTTGCCGCGCCACGGCTGATGCTGGCGTGGTTGCGGGCGGTTGCGGCCTCGCGCGGGACCATTTTTCAAATCGAAATCATGCATGAGGAAGGGCAATGGGTCGGGGCAGGTGACCCTTTGCTCTATATCACCGGGTCTTTTGCCCAGCTGGTCGATCTTGAAACCATGCTGCTGCAAAAGCTTGGGGCGGCCTGCGTGGCGGCCCATAACGCCTATCAAATGTGCATCGAATTGCCTCAGGTGGCCTTCCTTGCCATGGAAGCGCGCCACTGCGCCGGGGCAGAGATGCAGGACATGATGGCCTATGCCGCTTCGGTCGGCAGCCGCGCCGCCCAAGCGGAAGGCGCCAAGGGCTTTATCGGCAATGCCAATGACGCCACTGCCCATTGGTTCGGCACGGCCAAGGGCTATGGCACCATGCCCCACGCGCTGATTGGCTATGCCGGCAGCACCGTCCG
>JBDKIR010000434.1:0-6072 GCA_039797035.1 Pseudomonadota bacterium
GAAAACCGGGCTCGCCATGCCCATCATCAAAGCGGCGAGTAGCGCCAGGATACGAAGTTTCATGTCCCGTACCCCTCTCAGATCGCCACGGTTTCACGATAGGCGGTGCGCCAGCCCCAAGCACCCGTGCCATAGCCGCGCTTTTGCACGCGTTCACGATAGATGGAGGCAATAATCTCCCCATCACCGGCCAGCAGGGCCTTGGTCGAACACATTTCGGCGCAAAGCGGCAGCTTGCCTTCCGCCAGACGGTTCGACCCATACTGGATGTATTCCGCCTGGGTATTATCGGCCTGCGGACCGCCGGCGCAGAAGGTGCACTTATCCATCTTCCCGCGCGAGCCGAAATTGCCGAGGCGCGGATATTGCGGCGCGCCGAAGGGGCAGGCGTAGAAGCAATAGCCGCAACCGATGCACAGATCCTTGTCATGCAGCACCACCGCATCCGCCGTAGTGTAGAAGCAGGAAACCGGGCAGACAGCAGCGCAGGGCGCATCCGTGCAATGCATGCAGGCCATGGAAATGGAACGCTCACCGGGCTTGCCATCATTGATGGTGACAACGCGCCGGCGATTGATGCCCCAGGGCACTTCATGTTCGTTCTTGCACGCCGTGACGCAGGCATTGCATTCGATGCAGCGTTCCGCGTCCAACAGGAATTTCATGCGGGCCATGTTTCTGGTCCTCCCTTACGCCGCGCGGATCTGACAAAGCGTGACCTTGGTTTCCTGCATGAAGGTCACCGGGTCATAGCCATAGGTGGTTACTGCATTGACGCTTTCGCCAAGCACGATCGGGTCCGTGCCTTGCGGGTATCTGCTGCGCTGATCTTCCTGCATGAACCAGCCGGCGAAATGGAAGGGCATCCAGGCGACACCAGGGCCCACACGTTCCGTCACCAGCGCCTTCATGCGCGTGGCCTTGCCAGCCGGCATTTCCGGCCCCGTCACCAGCACCCAGCCACCATCGCGGATATTGCGGGCGGCGGCGTCACGCGGATTGATTTCCACGAACATGTCCTGCTGCAATTCCGCGAGCCATTTATTGGACCGGGTTTCTTCCCCGCCGCCTTCATATTCCACCAGGCGGCCGGAAGACAGGATGATCGGGAAATTCGGCGCCACCTGATGCGAACGGTTCTGCACCGTCTGCCCCAGATGCGGCAGGCGGAAGCCGCGCCGATCCGGCAGCGTCGGGTATTGCGCAATCAGATCCGTGCGCGGCGTATAGATCGGTTCACGATGCACCGGCACGGGATCAGGCAGGTTCCAGGCCACAGCGCGCGCCTTGGCGTTGCCGTAAGCCATCACGCCATGTTCCATGGTGATGCGAATGATCCCCATGGAAAGATCGGTCGCCCAGGAAGCGGTGCCGCCCTGGCGCGCGAGTGATGCACGCTCGGCATCCGTATATTCCGCATCCCACCCCAGGCGCTGCATCACCGCCGTGGTGAATTCCGGATAGCCATCGGTGAGTTCCGAACCCTTGGAATAGGACCCTTCGGCCAGCAGCGTCACGCCATTGCGTTCCACGCCAAAGCGGGCGCGGAAGGTGCCACCGCCTTCCTTCACATGAAGGTTGGTGTTGTAGAGGATATGCGTGCCCGGATGGCGCATTTCCGGCGTGCCCCAGCACGGCCAAGGCAGGCCATAGAAATCGCCCTTGATTTCGGCGGGCGCATCCGCCTTGGCGCGCAAGGTCACCAGATCAAACTTGTCCTGGTTCGCCATATGCGCCTTCAGCCGTTCCGGCGATTGGCCCGTATAACCCGTGCTGATCGCGCCGCGATTGATTTCGCGCAGGATGCTTTCCGATGAAGGTTCCTGGCCCTTCACCTCAATGGCTTTGAACATGTCCGCCTGGAAGCGGATCGGCATGTTGCGCTTTTCGGCAGCCTTATCGAGTGCACCGGCAAGGCGATACATCACCTCATAATCATTCTTGCTTTCGAAAATCGGCTTCACCACCTGTTCGCCCCATTGGACGGAACGGTTGGACGCCGTGCGGCTACCCGAGCATTCAAACTGCGTGCAAATGGGCAGCAGATAGGTGTTTTCCTTGCGGTTCGCGAGGACCGCGAAGGTTGTCGGATGCGGGTCCGCCACCACCAGCAGATCCAGCGCTTCAAGGCCCTTCACCGCTTCCGGCATGCGCGTGACGGTATTGCCGCCATGGCCGAAGACCACCATCGCCTTCAGATTATCACGCTGCTGCACCTGGTCCTTGGGCAGTGTCACCGCGTCAAAATAGCGCGTGGTGGGGATGCCCGGCGTGGTCATCATGGCCGGCGCATCAAAACGCGCCACCATGCTTTCATAAGGCACATTCCAAACGCGCGACCAATGCCGCCACGCATTTTCATCCAGCCCGTAATAAGCAGGAAGTGTGGTGACATCGAGACCGAAATCCGTCGCCCCCTGCACATTGCAATGGCCGCGGAAAATATTGGCGCCCGTGCCATTGGCGCCGACATTGCCGGTGGCCAGCAGCAGGATGGAGAAGGCGCGCACATTGGCGGTGCCCACGGTTTTCTGCGTGGCGCCCATGCACCAAATCAGCGTGGCAGGCTTTTGCGTCGCGAACATTTCCGCGACCTTCTTGAGCTGCGCGCCCGGCACGCCGGTGACGCGTTCAACTTCCGCCGGGTTCCATTTGGCGCATTCGGCGCGGATTTCGTCCATGCCATAGACGCGCTGGCGGATGAATTCCTTGTCTTCCCAGCCATTGGCGAAGATGTGGTGCAGCATGCCCCAGATGATCGGGATATCCGTGCCCGGGCGGATGCGCACATATTCAGTGGCATGCGCTGCCGTGCGGGTGAAGCGCGGATCAATCACAATCAGATTGGCGCGGTTCTGTTCCTTGCCCGCCAAGACATGCTGCAGGCTTACGGGGTGCGCTTCCGCCGGATTGCCGCCCATGATGATCATGGTCTTGGCGTTGCGGATGTCGTTATAGGAATTGGTCTGCGCGCCATAACCCCAGGTATTGGCCACGCCGGCAACCGTGGTGGAATGGCAGATGCGCGCCTGGTGATCGACGTTATTGGTGCCCCAGAAGGCCGCAAATTTGCGATAGAGATAAGCGCCTTCATTGGAGAATTTGGCGCTGCCCAGCCAGAACACGCCATCGGCGCCGCTTTTCTGGCGGGTTTCCATCAGCTTGTCGGCAATCTCGGTCAACGCATTATCCCAGGACATGCGCTGCCATTGGCCATTGACCAGCTTCATCGGGTATTTGATGCGCCGGTCGCCATGCACCAATTCGCGCACCGAAGCGCCCTTGGCGCAATGCGTGCCGCGATTGATCGGCGATTCCCAAGCAGGTTCCTGACCAACCCAAACGCCATTCTGCACTTCGGCGATCACCGTGCAGCCAACCGAGCAATGCGTGCAGATATTCTTCACGCGCTGCACGGGTGCCGCATGATCCATCGGCCCCGCTTCGGCAGGGCGCATGGTGGAAAGCGGAATGGCGCCAAGTGCCGCCAGCCCCGCGCCGCCAAGCCCGGCCTGGCGCAGAAAGGCGCGGCGATCGAGCCCACCGGCGGAAAGCCCCTGATAGGCGGAAGCCAGGCGCTGTTTGGCGGCCTTGCCATCTGTGCGTTTGATCAGCATGGGATTCTTCCCTTTTTCTCAGTCGCCGTAACGATTGGTGCGGTAATAGGCCTGCACATGCGCGCTATTGCTCTGGTAGCGTGCCTTCAGGCGATCCGCCTGGCCTTCCTTGCGCGCCGTACCGGCCGGCACCGCATCCGCGCGGAGCGGCCCCGCCGCTTCCGCCGCGGTTGCCGCCGCAGCGCCCCCCGCGGCAAGGCCCAGTGTCTTCAGGAAGCCGCGCCGTTCGGCGATTTGTTGGTCATCATTCTTCATGGTCAAAGCCTCCGACACAAAACATCATGCGGGCAATTCCTGCGCCGCCATTTCAACTTCAATGGCCATCCGGCCCAAGCCGCCAACGGCACGGTAGAAGCGCGCCGCTTCGGCCGCTTCCAGATCCGCGAAAAAACGCCCTGCCCAGGGGCGCAAATGGCGGGCAAAAAAGGCCTCCGCCGCCGCGATACCGCCGGGGAAAACCCCCGCGAGCAGGCCCGCGAAGGTTTCGCATTCCGATGCGATATGGTCTTCCGGTTCAACCACCCCCGCCGCACGTTCAACGCCAAGCCGGGCAAGGTCACCGCGCAATTCCGCCAGCGGTCGTTCATGCAGAAAACCGGTAATGTAATAGGAAGCGAAGGGAAGCAATTCCCCGCGCCCAAGGCCAATGAACAGGTCGTGAAACTCACGCTCGGCGCTGATCGGATCAGCCTTGGCGGCGGCTTCGGCAAGGGCGCGGTAGCATTTGCCAAGCACCGAGGAATCCCCGCGCAGCCCGGCCAAACCGGCAAGCAAATCCGCATCCGGGGCAGCCGTCAGCAATCGCCCGAGCAGCGCAAAAAGCCGCGCCCGCTCCGTGGCGAGTGGATCCTGCGCGTTCATCATGCCCGTCATGGGTTGCATGAACCCTGCTTACGCTCCCGATCTTGTCAGCCGTGACATAGGGTAGAAACGTTACCGTCAGCAACGAAGCCTTCAAATCGGCATTTCGCCCGCAAACGACGAATCAATCCCGGCGCCATGGCTTTTCACTTAATTCCGACCAAACTACTCGATTAAGTACCCCAATCGCAAGACCGAAGGCCATGACATCGCAGCTTTTTCAAGCGGGCAGCGCGCCGCCATGGCGGCGGCGGGGCGGCACAGTGATCGGGGGGGCTTCCGCGGGCTCAGCGTTCTGTTCCGGGATGCTCAGGGCGGCTTCGGCCGGCTCGGCAGTCTGGCGCGGCGCGGGGGGTGCCACGGGTGGCGTCACCTCGGGCGGGCTTTGCGCCGCAACAGCCTTGGGCGGTTCATCCAGGCCAAGCGCGTGGGAAAGCAATTTCAGCGCATCGCCGCCCAATTCCAGCGCGAAACCCGGCACGCCGTCCGGCGCATTGAAATCCCAGGCGTAATCGGCGGGGCCGATGAAATCCCGGATGGCGGGATCAAGGCTCCAGGCGCGGCGCAGCGCGGCGGTGCGGAGGTCCAGCGGCACCTTGCGATGCAGAAAAGCCTTGAAGTCACTTTCCAGGGTCAGGCTTTCGATTGGCGGCAGGCTGGCCGGGTCGAAATCATCCTCGGGCTCGGCAGGCGGCGCCTCTGGTTTGGCTTCAAGCGGGGCGGGTGGCGTGGGTTCCGCCGGGGCGCGGCCTTCCACCACGGCGCGCTTGCGGCGCGACCAGCGGGAGAGGAAGCCATCACCCTCCTCGCTCATGCGCCATCCACCCGGCCGCGCCGGCCAAGCCCTTCAAGCTCTGCCTTGTCGCGCTTGCGCTTATGGAAGCCGCGCTCGCGGTGATGTTCCGCCACAAAGGCTTCCAGCCTGGCGCGAATAGCAGGGGGCAGCGGCACGGCTTCCAGCAGATCTGACCCGGAATCGGCATAGAGATGCACTTCCCCGGCATCCACCGTCACGGTTTGCAGCGCAAAGCCCGGCGCGGCCTCCACGGGGCGCAATACCACCCAGATGCTGGGGTGGGAGCTTTCCAGATTGTGTTTGTAATTATCGGTATCGGTCGGGTGCAACGCCACGTCGGCATTGCCGGCAAAGAACAGGCTGCGCCCGGCTTCTTCGCGCATCAGCGTCCATGGCGGCAAAGCGGGCGCATCTTCCAGCACTTCCACCGCGCGCCAGGCGTAATCCGCCCATTGGGTGACACCGGGGCGGCGTTCCACCACCACGCCCACGGGAATGGTCACGGTGCCGGGGATGATCAGGCTCATGCGCCCTTCTCCGCGCTCAGCAGCGGCAGGCCGGCCACCAGGTTTTGCGGCTTCATGCGCAGCCGATTGGCCGCATCCATGGCGAGTGCCAGATAGATCGGCTTGCCCGCCACGCGCGGCAGCACGCGCGCGGGATTGGTGAATTCCAAAACGCCGAGCCACAGAATGCGCGCGAGCCGCGCCTGCGCCACTTTCTTGCCCTGCCAGAGATCATTGGTGATGGATGTGGCTTCCGTATCCTGCCCGATATGCCAGCGCCAATCACGATCTT
>JBDKIR010000435.1:0-5139 GCA_039797035.1 Pseudomonadota bacterium
CAGCCATCTCGATAGCCAGCCCACCGGCGGCAAATTCGATGGCGCGCTTGGCGTGATTGCCGGGCTTGAGGTGATGCGGAGCCTGAATGATCTGAACATCGTGACCGAAGCGCCGATCGAATTGGTGAATTGGACCGATGAGGAAGGCAGCCGCTTCGGCCATTCATTGATGGGCAGCGGCGTTTGGGCTGGCATCTACACGCAGGAAAAGGCCTATGGCCTGCGCGATGTGGATGGCGTGAGCGTGGGTGAGGCGCTGGATCAGATTGGCTATAAGGGCCCGCATAAGGCGGCACCGTTTCCGGCGGATGCCTATTTCGAATTGCATATCGAACAGGGTCCGATCCTGGAACGCGAAGGCAAGCAGATTGGCATCGTGACCGGCGCGCAGGCGCAGGTTTGGTATGATGCGGTGATCATCGGCCAGGATAGCCATGCCGGCACCACGCCGCCTTCCGCGCGGCGCGATGCGCTGGTCGCCGCCGCACGCGTGATTGAACGTGTTGATGCGCTGATGCGCGCACGCGGTGAGGATGGCCGCGGCACGGTCGGCTTCCTGCAAGTGCTGCCCGCCAGCCGTAACGTCGTGCCGGGCGAAGTGCGCTTCAGCGTGGAATTCCGCCACCCATCGGATGCGCAAATCCAGGGCCTCGCGGAAAGCTTCCCGGAAGAAGCGCGCAAGCTTGTCGAAGCCAATGGCTGCAAGCTGGAATTGACCGAGCTGTTCCGCATCCCCGCGCAGCCCTTTGATGCTTCCTGCGTTGATCTGGTGCGCCAAGCGGCCACGCGCCTTGGCTTGCCCGCACGCGAAATCATCTCGGGCGCGGGGCATGATGCGGTTTATGTCGCGCGTTCGGTGCCAACCGCGATGATCTTCACGCCCTGCAAGGATGGGCTTTCACATAACGAAGCGGAAAGCATCCTGCCGGAAGAAGCGGAAGCCGGTTGTCAGGTGCTGTTTGAAGCGGTGGTGGCGCGGGCCAATCGCGCCTTGTGAGTAGGGGTTAAACGGCGCTGGGTGCAGGTTTGACTGCCCAGCGCTGTTACCCGCCGACCAGCTTCGCCACCAGATAAGCAACACTCGCGGCCAGCCCACCGATGACCAGCGTCTGCACCGCGCCGCGCGTGGCGGGCAGGCCGGTGGCTTTCGCCTTCAGCCAACCAAACCCCGCCAGCGCCACGCCGGTAATGCCGGCAGAAATCACCAAGGCCTGTTGCGTACTGTCCAGCAGCATATAGGGCGACAGCGGCAATAACCCGCCCACCACATAGGCGCCGCCGATGGTGATGGCTGAACGCGCCGCGCGATCAGGCTGCGGTTCCTTCAAATCCAATTCGAAGCGCATCATGAAATCCACCCAGCGGCGCTTATCGGCGCAGATGCTGTCCACCGCCATGCGCAGCGCATCACCGCGCACGCCGTAGCGATGCAGGATCGCGGCCACTTCCCAGCGTTCGCGATCCGCGTAGATTTCGGTTTCCTCTTCCTCCCGCCGGCGTTCGGCGGCGAAATGTTCGGCATCGGTGCGTGCGGCCAGATACCCGCCAAGCCCCATGGCGATGCAGCCTGCGGCAATCTCGGCAAGGCCCGCAGTCACGATCAAAGGGTTCGCCGCAATGGCGCCCGAAAGCCCCGCTGCCAAAGCAAAGGGTACGGTCAGGCCATCGGCGGTGCCAATCACCAGATCACGCACCACCTCATTCTGGGTGAAATGGCGTTCCTCATGCGGTGGGCCAGGCGGCATGGGCCACAGACCGTCGCGGGTCGGCATTTCGGGATCGGGCGGTGGCGTGTTCATTTCCGTTCCGCCTTTAGCGCAGAAACCACCCCCATTGCGAGGGCTAACCCGCGGCGCGTCACGGCCCATGCTCCTCGGCGCTGCTCAGCCCGGCCAGGGCTTCTTCCTCTGCCTGCAAATGCAGCAGCAACAGAGCTTCCAGGGCGAAAAGGGTCCGCCGTAGCGCGGGCACCATCTCATCCCAGCCGCCGGGCATTTGTGCCAAGGGCAATTGGGCGGCAAATCGCTCAGCCAACGCCTCGATTTCCGTATGCATGCGCAGCAGCACGCCAAGCGGGTCCTGCCCGCCCAGCCTTGCGGCGGCGGCCGGGTAAAGTGCTTTTTCTTCAGCGGCTTGATGCGGCAGCAATTCCTGCCTCAAGCGCTGTTCCAGGCTGACGAGCAGGGGCAGCATGCCTGGGCCCTCATCCAGCCTTTCGCCGCCGCCACGCAGCGCTTCCGCCAGATCGCGCAGCCCCGCATGTTCCGCGACACGCGCCTGCAATCCCGCATCGGCTGACAGCCGCGCCTGGCTATCACGCCCGGGCAGCAAGGCGCGCAGCGCATAAAGGATTGCCGCGACATCAATCCCTTCCTGCAGCATGGCCCCCATCAAAGGGCTGAGCCAACCGCCCGCCGCCGCCCCCATTGCGAGGATCGAAAGGCCCATGCCGAGGAGAATCGCCTCCAGCGCAATGCGCCGAGACCTTCGGGCAATGGCCACTGCTTCGGCGGCACGATCCAACCGATCCGCCAGCAAGACCACATCGCCCGCTTCCGCTGCGGCAGCGGTGCCATGCGCCCCCATGGCGATACCGACATCAGCGGCGGCCAGCACGGGGGCATCATTCACACCATCCCCCACCATGGCCACCGGGCCGGTGGCCGTTTCGGCACGCAGCGCCGTGAGCTTGCCCATCGGGTCCCGGTCCGCCAGCACCGCATCCAGGCGCAGCGCTGCAGCAATGGGGGTGGCGGCGGCGGCGCGATCCCCGGTCACCATCAATAAGCGCCTGATGCCAAGCTGGCGGAAGGCGCGGATCGTGCGCGGCGCTTCCTCACGCAGGCCATCGGCCATGATGAAGGCGGCCACGGCGCGCCCATCACAGGCAAGCCAGGCGACAGAACCGGCAGCGGCGACCAGGCTTGCGGCGAAAAGCCCGTTTTGCGGCCCCATATCCTGGCCGATCAGAAAGCCCTCACTGCCCAAGGTCAGCGTTTTGCCCTGCACCTGTCCGGAAAGGCCGCCGCCAGGGGTTTCCACCACGGCTTCCGGCACAGGTAATTCCAGGCCACGCGCCCGTGCCGCACTTACCAGTGCCACGGATACGGGGTGGGTCGAGGCCTGTGCCAAGGCGGCCGCGAAAAAAAGCGCTCGATCACGCCCAAGCCGAGGTTCTGCCTCAATGCCGGCCAGCCTGGGGTGCCCGGGGGTCAGAGTGCCGGTTTTATCGAAAATCACCGTGCGAATGCGGGCGAGCCGTTCCAGCGCCGCGCCGCCCTTCACCACAATGCCACGCCGGGCTGCTCGGCCAATGCCTGCTACCAAAGCGATCGGGGCCGCCAGAATGAGCGGGCAGGGGGTCGCCACTACCAGGACCGCCAAAGCGCGGCGTGGATCGCCGGTCAGCAGCCAGGCACCGCCAGCGACCAAGGCAGTCAGCAGAATAAAGCCAATCGCCCAACGATCCGCGAGCCGGACCAGCGGGGCGCGGGATTCAGCGGCGGCCTGCGTCAGGCGGATAATGGCGGCATAGGTGCTGCCCGCGGCCCCAGCCGTGGCGCGCAGGCGAAAGGCGCCGCCGGCATTCACCGCACCGCTGCGCAACCTGGCGCCTTGTTCCAGCGTAACGGGCAGGGGTTCACCGGTCAGCATGCTTTCATCCAGGCTCGCCGCGCTATCTTCAAGCGTGCCATCGGCCGGTACCGTCTCACCGGGGCGTACCAGCAAAAGATCTCCCGCCGCGATCGCTTCCAGGGGGATTTCGGTGATTTGGCCATCGCTGATGCGCGCGGCGCCGCGCGGCGCGCGGGCCATCAGATCCGTCAGCGCGCGCTGTGCGCGGCCTTCCGCCCAGGCCTCAAGCGCTTCCCCTCCGGCCACCATCAGCCCGATGACGGCGGCTGTCGCGGCTTCATCCAGGATCAGCGCACCGATGATGGACGCAAGCGCGATGACATCAACGCCAAGCCGCCCCCCGCGCAGGGATTGCCAGACGCCATGGGCGACATGGGCGGCTACTGGCAGGGCGGCCGCGAACCAGATGATCTCCCCAAGCCGCGCGTCACCGGCCAGATAGAAGCTGCCACCAAGGCCAAGCCCACCCAATACCCAACCAAGCAATAGCGTGGTGGCCTTCATGCGGGGATTATCCTGGTGCAGGATGACATGGCGCGGCGCTGCATGGCGCCCATGATGGCAAAATCAGCGGAGCTTTGGCCGCTTTCATTCACGCATCGGCCCCAATTCGGCATCACGATGTACATAGGCCGATAACAAAATACCGAAACCGATCATGACCGTCAGCATGGCCGAACCGCCATGGCTGATCAGCGGCAATGGCACGCCCCCCACGGGAATGGCACCCGTCACCATGGCGACATTCACAAAGACATAAAGAAAGAAATTGGTGCCGAGCCCAATGGCGAGCAGGCGCCCGAATTGATGCCGTGATCGGAAGGCGACGATGTAACAAAACGCGATCACGGCCAGCAGTAAGGCAAGCGTCGTCATGGCCCCGGTGAAACCGAATTCTTCCGCGATCAGGGTGAAGATGAAATCCGTCTGTTTTTCCGGCAGGAAGTTCAGATGGCCCTGCGTGCCTTGCAGAAAGCCCTTGCCCCAAAGCCCGCCCGAACCCAAGGCGATCTTGGATTGGATGATATTATAGCCAGCGCCCAAGGGATCACTTTCCGGATCCAGGAAGGTGGTGATGCGCGCCCTTTGGTAATCATGCAGCCTGTCATAGGCGATGGGCGCGATGATGCCGGCTGCGCCCGCCAGCAGGGCAAATTTCCACCAGCGCATGCCTGCGGCCCAGAAAACTGCGGCGCCCACGACGGCGGTAATCAGCGCTGTCCCCAGATTGGGTTGCTTCAGGATCAACCCAACCGGCACAAGCACCAATAGCGCCGGGGGGATCAGGAATAGCAGATTGCCCATGCTCTCCCAGGAGGCACGATGGAACCAGGCCGCCAGCACCAAGACGAGCATGATTTTCATCAATTCAGATGGCTGCAACTGCACTGGGCCAATATCAATCCAGCGCTGCGCACCCTTGCCGATATTGCCGTGAAACAGCACGAGCACCAGCAAGGCCAAGGCGATGGCATAACCAAGCCAGGCAAAGCGCAGAATAAG
>JBDKIR010000436.1:0-2573 GCA_039797035.1 Pseudomonadota bacterium
CGCTTCGTGGTGGAAAGCCTGGAAAAGCAGGGGGCCGTCTTCGTCGAAGAACTGGACGAAATCCCCAATGACGGCCAGCCCGTGGTGTTTTCGGCCCATGGCGTGCCGAAATCCGTGCCGGCGGAGGCCGCCAAGCGCATGATGTTTGCCCTTGATGCCACCTGCCCGCTGGTCAGCAAGGTGCATCGTGAAGCGGAACGCCACCATGAACATGGCCGGCATTTGCTGCTGATTGGCCATGCCGGCCACCCGGAAGTGATCGGCACCATGGGCCAATTGCCGGAAGGCAATGTGACGCTGGTGCAAGACGCCGATGATGCCCGCAAGGTCAATCCACCCGCTGGTTCTTCGCTCGCCTTCACCACGCAAACCACGCTTTCTGTCGATGATACGGCGGAAATCGTCAGCATTCTGCGCGAACGCTTTCCCGATATTCGCGGCCCGGCCAAGGAAGATATTTGCTACGCCACCACCAATCGTCAGGCGGCGGTGAAGGCGATTGCGGCGCGGTCAGACCTTGTGGTGGTGGTGGGCGCGCCCAATTCATCGAATAGCCAGCGCCTGCGCGAAGTGGCGGAACGCAGCGGCGCCGCCCGCGCTGTCATGGTGCAACGCGGCGCCGATCTGGATCTGGCGCTGGTCGCCGGCTGCAAGACCGTCGGCGTCACGGCCGGCGCGAGTGCACCCGAAGTGCTGGTGGAGGAAGTCCTCTCACGCCTGCGTGAAGCCTATACGCTTGATGTCGAGGAAGTCGTCGTGGCGGTGGAACAGATTACCTTCCGCCTGCCACGCGGGCTCGCGGCCGAATAATGGCGGTTTACACTGAAGTTTCCGATGAGGCTTTGCGCGCTTTCCTCGCGGAATATGCGCTTGGCGAATTGCTGGCCTTTCGCGGCATTGCCGAAGGGGTGGAAAATTCCAATTACGCGCTGAAGACCGAAGCGGGTGATTTCATCCTGACGCTTTACGAAAAGCGCGTGGACCCCGCCGAACTCCCGTATTTCCTCGGGCTGATGGATCATCTGGCGGCGCGCGGCATGGCCTGCCCTACCCCGGTGCAGGGCCGTGATGGCGTGGCGCTCAGGCAATTGGCGGGCCGGCCGGCCGCCATTGTCACCTTCCTGCCCGGGGTTTGGCCGCGCCGCGTGCGGGCCGAACATTGCGCGCCGCTCGGCCAGGCTTTGGCGGAGATGCATTTGGCCGGCGCGGGCTTCGCCCTGTCCCGCCCCAATGCGCTTGGGCCGCAGGGCTGGGCGCCGCTCTTGGATGGTTGCCGCGCCCGGGGCGATGAGGTGCAGGCCGGGCTGATCGCGGAATTGGATGGCGCTTTGGCGGGCATTGTGGGCAGCTGGCCCGCCCCAGGCTCCCTGCCGGTGGGGCAGATCCATGCCGATCTTTTCCCCGATAACGCCTTTTTCCTGCCAGGCGCTGATGGCCAGCCGCGGGTTTCGGGCGTGATTGATTTCTATTTCGCCTGCACGGATCTGCTCGCCTATGATGTGGCGATTTGCCTGAATGCCTGGTGTTTTGAAGCGGATTTCGCCTTCAACGTGACCCGGGCGCGCGCCATGCTCGGCGCCTATCGCGCCATGCGCCCCATGTCCGATGCGGAATTGGCCGCGCTGCCGGTGCTCTGCCGTGGTGCGGCGCTGCGCTTTCTGCTGACCCGGCTTTATGACTGGACCCATACCCCCGAAGGGGCCTTGGTGACGCGCAAGGACCCGGTCGAATACCTACGCAAGCTGCGCTTTTTCAGCGGCGCAGAAACCCTGGCGGCTTTGGGCCTGTGACCGAAAGCGCTGACCCCCGCCCTGTGGTTGAGATCTGGACCGATGGCGGCTGCAAGCCCAATCCCGGCCCGGGCGGCTGGGCCGCCATTCTGCGCTTTGGTGAGCATGAACGGGAATTATCAGGTGGCGAGGCCGAGACCACCAATAACCGCATGGAATTGACCGCCGCGCTGAAAGCGCTGGAGGCGCTGAAAAAACCCTGCCGCGTGGCGCTGCATACGGATAGCGAATACCTGCGGAATGGCATCAGCCGCTGGATCCATGGCTGGGTGCGCGCCAATTGGCGCAATGCGGCGAAGGAGCCGGTGAAGAACCTGGATCTATGGCAAGCCATCCTGGTCGCCGCCAAACCGCATGACATCGAATGGCGCTGGGTGCGCGGCCATGCCGGCGACCCCATGAACGAACGCGCCGATGCGCTGGCAACCGCGGCGCGGGATGCCGCCGGGGGGTGAGCTTGCCCAAACCAGCTTGCCCCGACTATAGAAGCGCTCTGGCGCGGGCGTAGTTCAGAGGTAGAACGTCAGCTTCCCAAGCTGAATGTCGGGGGTTCGATTCCCCCCGCCCGCTCCAGCCCTAACGCGGCGCATTACCGCGCCCGCCTGTCCCCTAAACCGCCTTCCGCCCCGCGATCAGCGCCACGCCTTGGGGGCCCACTTTTTCCGCATGCGGGTAATTTGCCGGCACGGCGCAGATGTCGCCCTGGCGGAAGGTCTCCGCCTTGCCGTCGCGCGTGATGGTAATCTCACCGCCAATCACCATCAGCCGCGCATCCCAGGCATG
>JBDKIR010000437.1:0-4045 GCA_039797035.1 Pseudomonadota bacterium
ATCGGGCAATAGGCTGAGCCGCACATGAAATCCTTCATGCACACCGAGTGCGAGGCCCGCGAGGACGGTCCAGGAGAACATCAATACCGCCAATTCCTCACTCCAGAAAGAGGCGGCGCCCAAAACATAGCGCGTCAATACCTGATAGACGATAGCGAGCAGCATAATGGCGGCGGTCAGCGCAATACTTGCCCGTGTCACGGCGGCCAATCCGCGCGCCAATATGCCGATAAACTTCATTGAACAGCAGCCAGCGCATCCCGGATGATGTCCGCGCCGATTTGACCGCGGAAATTTTCATACATGGGCAGAACGCCGCGACGGAAGGCCGCCTTGTCCGGCACGTCATTGATCTGCATGCCATTCTTCAGCAAATTATCACGGAAGCCTGCCGTGGCCTGCGCATTGGCTGCGCGTTGCGCGGGTGTGGCTTCGGCGGCGGCTTCAGTGACGGCGGTTTTGAGATCAGCCGGCAGGCGATCAAAGCTGCGCTTGGAAATCAGGCAGCCGATCATGGAATAGATATGGCCGGTCAGAGACAAATACTTCGTGACTTCGTAGTATTTGCTTTGATCGACAATGCCGAGGGGGATTTCCAGGCCATCCACCGCGCCCTGCTGCACGGCGGTAAAGGTTTCACCCCAGGCCATGGGCACGGCATTGCCGCCGAGGCTGCGGAACATTTCGATATAGATCGGGCTTTGCAGAACGCGGAACTTGATGCCGCGAAGATCTTCGGGCTTCACGATTGGCCGCACATTATTGATCATATGGCGGAAGCCGCCTTCCATATACCCCAATGCCAGTACACCGCGTGATTCAAGCCGCGTGCGCAATGCCTGCCCAACAGCGCCATCCAATACGCGATGCCCTTGTGCTTCACTGGAAAACAGGAAGGGCATGTCATTGACCTGGAAGGCAGGTTCAATCTGCGCGATCACCGCATTGGTGATGATGCCCATATCCACGGTGCCAAGGCGCATGCCATCCACCAGCGGGCGTTCATCACCAATGGCCCGGTTGGGAAACAGCTGCACTTCCATGCGGTCGCCCACACGTTTTTCGAGTGCCTGCTTGAATAGGCGCGCCCCTGTCGCATAGGGGTCGAGTGCGCCATCACCACTTGTCCATCCCAGGCGCAATACTGTCTTGCCCTGGGCGCGCAGAATGGCGGGGGCAAAGCCAAATGCCAAGGCGCTGGTGCCAAGGGCACGACGGGTAAATTTGGTCATCTTGATCCTCCCTTAAACCCGGCTATCCCCGGGCGACGTCATCACAAGCATAGGTTGCCCTTGCCTTGAAGCAAAGCTGTTCCTCTATAGCGCCATGAGGCGTCCGAAGCCTGCCGGGGCGTCACCAAGCCCAAGGCGCCGCAAACAATGCCAGGCCATCACTTGGTTACTGGTGATCACAGGCATGCCCAATTCCGCTTCCAATGTTTCAATCAGCCCTGCGGAGCGGATCGCCGTGCAGGAAATGAAGCAGGCTGCGGCATCGGGGGCAGTTTTGGCGGCCATTCTGGCCTGCGCCGCGATATCCTCTGGCGCAATGCGTGCCATTTCAGCATTTGTGTTGATGCCCATCATGCTGCCGCCGATCACCTGGCAGCCATGCGCCGCGAGGAAAGCAATCTCACGCTCATGCACCGGGGGGATATAGGGCGTTACCAATAAGATACGCTTGGCTTCAAGCGCCGTGATGGCGGCAAGGATGCCATCGGCGGTGGTGGCCGCTGTCAGCCCCGTGGCTTTGGCGATGCGTGCTGGAATCTCGGCGGCACGTTCAGGGGCGAAGGTTGACACAGCTGTGCAGTGAAATCCGATCAGGTCTGGGCGCGCATCCGCCAGCAACCCCGATGCTTCTTCAAGCCTATCGAGCATCCTGGATAATTCGGCTTCCGAACTGCCGCGTAATTCCAACCGCGTCATGAGCGCCACCACACCTTCCGGCAGCATCGCATGCAATTCGGCTTCGCATATGGCATTGCCGGAAGGCACCATGAGCCCAAGCCGCGCGCGGGCGCCGTAATCGATGTTCATAGCGATGCCCGCGCTTCGGCAAGCCAGCTGCGGTCGATGTAATCCTCAGCCCTTGTGCGTGCGCGTGCGGGCAAGTCCCGGATCAGCGCGCTGGTTTCGATCAGCGCCTGCACCGCGGCGGCGCTCGCCTCTGCATCGCGCGGGAAGATGGCATCACGCGTATATTCCGCCCAGGCAAGGTCAGCGTAGCGCGCCTCAATCCCTGTCTCGCGCATCGCAACCTCTCGTGCAAAGGCTTGGTCCGTGTAGAATTTCTCATGCGCGCGCAGAAAGCCGCGCAGGAAGCGCAGCAGCAGGTCCCGATTGGCGCGCGCCCAGCGCAAATCCACATCCAGGCTGGTGAATTGGAAATCAGGCACTTCGTTGCGCGGTTCACAGAGAGAAACAAAACCAAGATCAAGCGCGATGTGATTGAGCGGTGCACCCTGCAACCCCGCATCGATTTCCCCCGTACGCAGCATGTCCCAGCGCGCCAGGATCGGGCCGCAAGGCACCAATTCATAATCGCCTGGCCATTGCAGCCCGCGCGCCGCCAGCAGCCGCATGATCAGGGATGAACTGCCGGCGCGCAGCGATGAAACGCCAATCTTCTTGCCACGCAAATCCTCAAGCCGCGTCAAGCCAGGCCGCGCGATGAAGGAAAATGGCAGGCGATTCACATTCCCGCCAATGATCGCCTGATGCCCGCCCGCTTCCGCATCCAGAATGACATGTTCGGTCACACCATAGGCAAGCTGAGCGCGGCCATCGCGGATGCGTTCATTCACCTCCTCAATGCCTTCGATATGGTCGATCGTCAGCGCAATGCCCTCAGCGGCAAAAAGCCCGGCATGTAGGCCAATCCAGGCCGGCATGTTGAAATAATTGCGCGAAACCACAACGAGCGTCAGCGGATCCATGGCCTTATTCCTCGAATTTCCGGCGACACCATGGGCGGGTGCCGGGGGGATCGGCAAGCCCTGCCTTGTCCAGTTGTGGTGGCGAGACCATTTGGCGGTAATGGTCATTCTTCGTCCGTCGCTTGCCCGCAAAATCATGGGCTGGGCCCTGCTGGCGCTTGGCGTGCTGGGCCTTGTTCTGCCCTTCCTGCAGGGCTTCCTGTTCCTGGCCTTTGGCGTTTTCACGCTACGGGACCAGCATGTCTGGGCTGCGCGCCGCTGGGCTTGGGTAGCGGGGCGCTGGCCCGACATGGTGGGCAAGTTGGAAGCCATGGAAGACCGGATGATGGCGCGCTTCAGGCGCATGGCGGCCCGGTTCCTTCCGCGGCGTTGAGCCGCGCTCTGGCCTCAAGCGCCCATGCGGCGTAAGGGCGTCTCATGAATCGCCTTTGGCTCATCACCGGTTCCCTGGCTGGCCTGATCGCGGTCGGGCTTTCTGCCTGGGCGGCACATGGCCTGGCCGGAAGGTTGGACCCTGCGCGCCTGGTGGCGGTGCAGAATGCGCTCACCATGCAGGGATGGCATGCGCTGGCCTTATTGATCGCGGGGCTGATGGCGGAAAGGGGCAGGCGCTTGGCGCATATGGCCGCAGCCGCTTTCCTGGGTGGCATGATCCTTTTCTGTGGTGCGGTCTGGGCTGGCGCGCTGTCTGGCCAATCATTTGGCCCCATTGCCCCCGCGGGCGGGGTCTTGCTGATGATCGGCTGGGCCTTGCTGGCCCTGGCGGCGGCGAAGCGGTGATCCGCGCTGCCTACCTTGCCGCCGAGGGGTTTGAGGCTGAATTGGCCGATGAACTGCGCCTCAGCGGTCGGCGTGTCGCTGGCTGGCACGGCCGTTTGGCCTTATCGCCGGATCTGCCCGCCCCGGCCATTTGGGCCTTGGATATTTGGACCGACCCGCGGGAAATGCCCGCGCCGTCGGTCAAGGCGGCAGCCGATGCTTTGCGCGCCATCCAACGTAATTGGTCGCATCTTCCCCTGCTGCACCATCGCCGCAGCACGCTGATCGCCGAACGCCTGCCGCCAGTCAAAGCGCGGCCGCTGGTCTTCCCGGAACCAGCGCCTTCTG
>JBDKIR010000438.1:0-5510 GCA_039797035.1 Pseudomonadota bacterium
CCTATGCGGTGATGTGGATTGGTTCCTTGGCGCTCGCGGGGGTGCCTTATTTCGCCGGGTATTATTCCAAGGATTTCGTGCTGGAAGCAGCCTATGCGGCGCATTCCGGGGTTGGGATGTACGCCTTCATCTGCGGCTTGCTCGCGGCATTCCTGACTGCCTTCTATTCCTGGCGCCTGCTGATCCTGACCTTCCATGGCGCGCCGCGGGCGGATCACCACACCATGGAACATGTGCATGAAAGCCCGGCTGTGATGCTGGTGCCGTTGCTGCTGCTGGCAGTGGGCGCGGTATTTGCCGGCGCGGTCTTTGCGCCTTCGTTCATTGGCCATCACTGGTCGGAATTCTGGAACGGCGCCATTGTGAACGCCCCTGGCAATGAGATCATGCATCACGTGCATGAAGTCCCTGGCTGGGTGCCCCTGGCGCCTACCATTGTCGGGCTTAGCGGCATCGCACTGGCCTATGTGATGTATATGTTTGCCCCCAGCCTGCCTGTGGCGCTGGCGAATGCGCTGCCGGGCCTGCATCGCTTCCTGCTCAACAAATGGTATTTTGATGAGCTGTATGACGCGATGTTTGTTCGCCCGGCGCGTGCTTTGGCGCGTGGTTTTTGGAAGGTGGGCGATGTTCGCATTATTGATGGGGTGCCCAATGGCCTCGCCGCTTCGGTGGCCGGCGCCGCACGTCAGGCGGTTTCGCTGCAAACCGGGCGTGTCGCCAGCTACGCCTTCACCATGATTGTGGGGCTTGTCGTGCTTGTTTCTCTGCTGATGTTCGGGGGCTGAAGATGAATAGCGTCGGTTTCCCCTTGCTCAGCCTGCTCACCTTCCTGCCCTTGGCAGGGGTGGCCATCATTCTTTCGGTGCGCGGCGATGAGCAAACCATCGCCAGTAATGCGCGTTGGACGGCGCTTTGGACCAGCCTGATCACCTTCATGCTGTCCTTGGTGCTGTGGTTCCGCTTCGATAAGAACGAGGCTGAGTTCCAGTTCGTCGAAAGGCTCGATTGGCTCGCGGATTTTGGCGTGACCTATCACATGGGCGTGGATGGCATTTCGGTACTCTTTGTGCTGCTATCCACGCTGCTGACGCCCATTTGTATTCTGTCTTCCTGGGAAGCGGTGCAGACCCGGGTGCGCGAATACATGATCGCCTTCCTTATCCTGGAAACGATGATGGTCGGCATGTTCTGCGCGCTGGACTTCGTGGTTTTCTACATCTTCTTCGAAGGCGTGCTGATCCCGATGTTCCTGATCATTGGGGTCTGGGGTGGTCAGCGTCGTGTTTATGCGGCCTTCAAGCTGTTTCTATATACGCTGCTCGGCTCCGTGCTCATGCTGCTGGCCATCCTGCTGCTTTGGTACAAGGCCGGGACGACGGATATTCTGGAGCTGTTTACGCTCACCATTCCGCCATCGCTGCAAACCTGGATTTTCTTGGCCTTCTTCGCCTCCTTTGCCGTCAAGGTGCCGATGTGGCCGGTGCATACCTGGCTGCCGGATGCGCATGTGGAAGCTCCGACGGCGGGCTCTGTCATTCTGGCCGGCGTATTGTTGAAGATGGGCGCTTACGGCTTCTTGCGTTTCAGCCTGCCCTTGCTACCGGTCGCGAGTGCGGAATTCGCACCTTGGATATTCGCGCTTTCGATTGTTGCTGTGGTCTATACCTCGCTGGTGGCGCTCGCCCAGGAGGATATGAAGAAGCTCATCGCCTATTCATCGGTGGCGCATATGGGCATCGTCACGCTTGGTATCTTCACCTTCACGCAGCAGGGGCTTTCGGGCGCCTTGTTTACCATGCTCTCCCACGGCGTGGTTTCCAGCGCCCTGTTCCTTTGCGTGGGCGTTTTGTATGACAGGGTGCATTCGCGCGAAATTGCGCGCTATGGCGGGGTTGCCAAGATCATGCCGGCCTATGCGCTGGTGTTCATGCTGTTCACCATGGCTTCTGTCGCGCTGCCTGGCCTTGCCGGCTTCCCCGGTGAATTGCTGGTGATCCTGGGCGCCTGGAAGGTGAACCCTTGGGTCGCTTTCGGCGCAGCGCTCGGCATGATTCTTGGCGCGGCCTATATGCTCTATCTTTATCGTCGCGTCGTCTTCGGGCGCATCACGCGCGATGATTTGCGCGGCCTGCTTGATCTCTCTCCGCGCGAATTTGCGGTCTTCGCGCCGCTCATCCTGCTGACGATCTGGATGGGCATATATCCGCAAAGCTTCCTGTCCTTCTTTGAAGCCTCAGTCGCGGCTCTGGTAGAGCGTCATCAAGCCGCTCTTGGCGCTGCGCGGCTCGCGGGGTTGTAAGATCATGAATTGGATGCTCGCCCTGCCCGAGATTGTGCTGGCCTGTGCTGGCCTTGCCATTCTGATGATTGGGGTGCTGCCAAGACAGAATATGTTCTTCGGCTGCACCATGACCTCCATTGGCGCCTTGGTTGTTACCGCTGCACTGGTACTGACCGTGCCAGACGGTGTCGCTTTCGGCGGCCAGGTGATCTCTGACGGCTTTGCCCGTTTCGTGAAGATACTTGTGCTGCTCGGGGCGGCCATTGGCATGCTGCTGGCGCTGGATTTCAATACCCGCGAACAGATGGACCGTTTCGAATACCCAGTCCTGCTGCTTTTCGCGACACTCGGCATGTTGATCCTGGTCGGCGCCAATGATTTCATGACTGTCTATATTGGCTTGGAATTGCTCTCCCTCAGTCTCTACGTGGTTGCGGCGTTTAATCGGGATAATGAGCAATCGGCCGAAGCAGGGCTGAAATATTTTGTCCTCGGCGCCTTGGCGTCAGGTCTTTTCCTCTACGGCGTCTCCCTCATTTACGGCTTTGCGGGCACAACGAATTTTGAGCGTATCGCCCAGGCGCTCAGCAATCCGGAAAGCCGCAGCCAGGGATTGACGCTTGGCCTTGTCTTCATATTGGCCGGCTTGGCCTTCAAGGTCTCGGCCGTTCCCTTCCATATGTGGACGCCTGATGTCTATGAGGGTGCTCCAACACCCGTGACAGCTTTCTTCGCTGCCGCGCCAAAAGTTGCTGCGGTGGCGTTGCTCACGCGTGTTCTGGCCGGGCCCTTCGGTGAAATTGCAGCGCAATGGCAGCAGGTGATTGTGCTGGTTTCGCTGGGCTCCATGATTCTCGGCGCCATTGCGGCGGTTGGTCAGCGGAACATCAAGCGCCTCATGGCGTATTCTTCGATTGGCCATGTCGGCTATGCGTTGATGGGATTGGCGGTCGCATCGGATGAGGGGCTGCATGGCGTAATGGTTTATATGGCGATTTACCTCGTCATGAACCTTGGCGCTTTTGCGGTGCTGATCGCCATGCGCCGTCAAGGGAAGTCAGTTTCACGCATTGAAGATCTGGCAGGTCTTGGCAAAACAGATCCTGCCATGGCCATGTGGATGACCATCTTCATGTTTTCCATGGCCGGAATCCCGCCACTCGCCGGGTTCTTTGGAAAGCTATATGTCTTCCTGGCTGCTGTGCAGGGTGGGTTTTGGACACTTGCAGTCGTGGGCGTGCTGACCTCGGTCATTTCGGCCTTTTATTATCTGCGCGTGGTGAAGGTCATGTATTTCGATGAAGCTGCGGCCCCGCTGGATGGCCGAGCAGCCAATGTCACCATGGTCATGGGCATTTCTGGTCTTTTCACCACGCTGTTTTTCCTGATGCCTGCGCCCCTGGTGCGGGCAGCGCAGGAAGCGGTGGCTGCTCTGCTGGGATAGGCTTCACGCCACGCTAAAGGCTGGGGTTATCGCCATGCGTTGCCCGGAACCGTTGGATTTTCGCCTGGAAGCGCATGAGGTGCTGAGCAGCACCTCATCTTATGTGCGAGAGGCGGCGGAAGCCGGCGCCGCGGAGGGCCTTTCGGTGCTGGCGCTTCGCCAAAGCCAGGGCAGGGGGCGGCAGGGCAGGGAATGGCAAAGCCCTGCCGGAAACATGTACCTTTCTGTGCTGCTGCGTCCGTCCATTAGTGTCGCGGAAGCGCCCCAGTGGGCCTTTGTCTCGGCCCTGGCGGTGGCTGATGCGATCCGGTCATATTTGCCCGAGCCAAGCCCCTTGTCGCTGAAATGGCCCAATGATGTCTTGTTAGCTGGGGCTAAGGTCGCTGGTATTTTGCTCGAAACCGGTGTTTCTGCCCGGCGGGAACTGGATTGGATCTGTGTCGGCATTGGGGTGAACATCGCTACAGCGCCAAATCTGCCAGAGCGTCCAACCGCCTGTGTGGCCCAATATATCGCCAATCCACCGACAGTTCAGGCTTTCACCGAAGTGCTGCTTGGGCAATTGGGCTTCTGGCATTCATGCCGGCTCAGGGAAGGTTTCGCAACGATCCGGGCGGCATGGCTTGCATCTGGGCCCGCCTTGGGTACACCCATGACCCATCGTCACCACGGGGGCCTTTGGACTGGTGAATTTGCCGGGCTTTCCCCCGAAGGCGCACTCATGCTTGCCAGCCACGGGCAGGTTAAGAATATTGTCTCGGGGGAGATCGAGTAATCCATGCTGCTTGCGATTGACGCCGGAAACACGAATGTCGTCTTCGCCGTTCATGATGGGGCGGAATGGCGCGGCCGCTGGCGGATTGCGACCCGGGCAGACCGCACATCGGATGAATATGCGGTATGGCTTCTGGCACTCTTTCAACATGCGGGCTTGAAGCCAAATGACATATTGCGGTGTGTGATCGGCACTGTCGTTCCTGCCGCGCTCTATAATTTGCGTCGCCTATGCCGTGAATGGATGGAATGCGAACCCCTCATCGCTCGCGCACCACTCGATTGGGGGTTTGAAATTCGCGTTGATCGTCCAGAGGAAGTGGGGGCTGACCGGCTGCTCAATTCTCTCGCGGCGCATTCGCGGTATGGTGGACCATTGATCGTGATCGATTTCGGTACGGCGACCACTTTCGATGTAGTCAATGCGGATGGGTCCTATATGGGCGGCGCCATTGCACCGGGTATCAATCTTTCGATTGAAGCCCTGCACAAGGCCGCTGCGCGCTTGCCACGCATCGGCATTGGCCGGCCTCAATCA
The DNA here is from genome assembly GCA_039797035.1 of Pseudomonadota bacterium. Classification (GTDB taxonomy): domain Bacteria; phylum Pseudomonadota; class Alphaproteobacteria; order Acetobacterales; family Acetobacteraceae; genus Neoroseomonas. The sequence continues at coordinate 5,041 of JBDKIR010000438.1, forward strand.
GTCATCGGGCGGGCAACGGTTCCCGCGATGCAATCGGGCATCTATTGGGGCTATGTTGGTCTCATTGAAGGGATCGTTACGCGGATTCGCGCTGAATTCGGCGGCCCCATGAAGGTGATCGCCACGGGTGGTCTGGCGCCCCTCTTTGCGGAGGGGACCCTTGTCATTGAACGCACCGATCCCGACATAACCCTGGAAGGGTTGCGCCTCCTCGCGGAACGCAACCCAGAGTCTGTTTTTCACCATAGCGCGCTCCGCGACCCGCTCCGATCGGATTCTGACTGATATCATGAATTTTGTGACAGACGATCTCGCTTTCATCCCCTTGGGTGGAACAGGTGAGATCGGCATGAACCTGAATGTCTATCGCTGTGATGGGGCTTTGCTGGCAGTTGATTGCGGCCTTGGTTTTGCTGGACCCGATCAGCCGGAAACTGATGTCATGGTGCCAGATCCAGGCTGGCTTGCAG
>JBDKIR010000439.1:0-4185 GCA_039797035.1 Pseudomonadota bacterium
GATGTGGCGCAGATCACGACACTGCGCGCGAGCCTTTCGGGCCCCAGATCATCTTCGATGAATTCGCGCAATTCGCGCCCGCGTTCGCCGACCAGGGCAAAGACAATCACATCGGCCGCCAGCCCACCTGCCAGCATCGCCATGAGCGTGGATTTGCCAACGCCGGAAGCGGCGAAAAGCCCGAGCCTCTGCCCACGCCTGACCGGGGTGAATAGGTCCAGCACACGCACCCCCAGCGGCAAGCGCAGCCCGAGGCGGGAGCGTTGGCCCGCGGCTGGCGCGGGCGCATGGGTTGGGCGCTGGATTGCACCCGGTGCGGGCATGGGCCCGCCATCCAGCGGCTTGCCCATCGGGTCCAGCACGCGCCCAAGCCACTGATCGGAAACCGCCAAGGCCGGGCGCGGCGCCAAATTGGCCCGCATGCCTGCCGTCAGCCCTGTCAGCGGACCAAGCGCGATGGATTGCGCCTTGCCATCCCGAAAGCCGGCGATTTCCGCCATGACCGGCGCGCCAGAAGGTGGCGCCACAACCACCCGATCCCCAATCGCCGCGAGCGGACCGAAACCTTCCAAGGTCAGGGTGAGGCCGGCTATGGCCGTGACGGTGCCATGGATTTCCTCTCGCGGCAGGGCGCGCAAGGCAGCGGCGGTAGCATGGAAATCAGGCAGCATGGTTGCGATTTATCACGCAATTACATCGCAGGGGTAAAGGCCGCGCCATAGCCGAATGGCCCATCTCATCTCGGGCGCAGCGTGCCCCCCGCCTGCCGGGGCGGAAAGGCGGCCAGCGATGCCTGATGCGCTTCCATGATATCCCTGATCTGCCCACCCAGAAACGCCTTGCGCATGGCGAGCAGATTGGAACGATGCCCATCGCGCTGTTCAAAGGGATCCATGCGCAGATTGAAGATCAGCGCGCTTTCGCTGAAAGGATCGAAGAAACCATCACGCGTCTGGAAATGCGCCTTCCAGGGCCCGAAGCGGAGCGCGGTCAGACGCGCTTCGTTGTACATGATCTGCACCTGCCGCGCGCTATCGGCACCTTCGGTCCAATGCGCCAAATTATTCAGGCCATCGATATGCACATGATGGCTGGCGCGTAGCCGCGCCGCGACATCAGGCACGCCGGCGGCAGCGGCGAAGGTGGTGAACAAATCCAGATGGCTTTGGATGCCGTTGGAAACGGACCCCGCGCGAATGCGCGCCGGCCAGCGGATCAGCATGGGCACACGCACGCCACCTTCCCAGGTTGTGGCCTTCTCACTCCGGAAGGGTGTGGTGCCGCCATCGGGCCACCAGGCCGCCATGGCGCCATTATCTGACGTGAAGGCGATGATGGTATTGTCGCGAATGCCAAGCTGATCCACGCGGTCCAGAATGCGCCCGACCTGCGCATCCAATTCCATCAGGCCGGCGCCATAAATATCATCGCCCGAAGAATGCGGCCGCGCCAATAAGCGGCTTTCTGGCCTGAGATAGGTGTAAATATGCATGCGCGTTGGGTTGTGCCACAGGAAAAAGGGCTGACGGGCGCGGGCGCTGTCTTCAATAAAACGCAGCGAACGGTCGAGGAATTCATCATCCACCGTTTCCATGCGTTTGCGCGTGAGTGGTCCGGTATCCGTGCAGCGCTGCGCGCCCCAGGGGCCGAAGCGCGCATCCGTCACCGGCGCCGGATTATCGCTTGCCAGCGCCACGCAATCCAGGACGCCGCGCGGCCGATAGCGCGCATTGAAACCAGGATCGGTCGGCCAATCGGGGTCTTCCGGCTCATCTTCGGTGTTCAAATGATAGAGATTGCCGAAGAAGGTGTCGAAGCCATGCACCGTCGGCAAATGGCGATTGAGATCGCCCAAATGGTTCTTGCCAATCTGCGCCGTACGATAGCCCTGCGCGCGCAGCACAGTCGCAAGCGTTGGGTCACGCTGATCAATCCCGATGGGTGACCCCGGCACACCCACCGTGGTGAGCCCGGTGCGGATCGGCATTTGCCCGGTAATGAAGGCAGCGCGGCCCGGCGTGCAGGTGGGCTCAGCGTAATGATCGGTGAACAGCATCCCTTCCCGCGCCAAGCGGTCCAGATTGGGCGTTGGCACCATCATGCCATGGCTATAGGCGCCGATATTCCAGTAGCCGACATCATCGGCCATGATCATGATGATATTGGGCCGCGCCGCTGGCGCTGATGGCGTGGCGGATTGGGCGGCGGTTTGGGCGGCAAGCCGCCCCTTTGGACCTGGGTTCATGCTGCCGAAAGCCGCAGCCAGCCCCGCCCCCAGGAAGTGTCTTCGATGCGTCATGGCGGCGGCGTTTCCCTGGTTGATGCGCCCCTTCCTCGCCCGGTCAAAAGCTGCTGAAGGCGCGAGCGAAATCCCCGATATATTATTTACATTTAAAAAATAAAAAGCTCAAAACCAGCCACCGCATTGGAAAAGCAAGGCGCGGCAAGGCCAGGGCCTGAGCCGGAAGGCCACCACCCATCCGCAAGGGCCGGCCAGGATCAGCCCCTGATCGGCATGACGCTTGATTCTTCCGCCCCTTCGGCCCAAGGATCACGCCCATGATCCTACTGATCGACAATTATGACAGTTTCACCTTCAACCTTTTCCACTTCCTGGGCGATCTGGGTGCGCAGGTGGAGGTCAGGCGAAACGACGCCATAGACCCGCAAGGGGTCCTGGCGATGAAGCCCGATGCTGTGGTGCTCTCCCCCGGCCCCTGCACCCCGAATGAGGCCGGTATTTGCCTGCCGCTGATCTCACTCGCCGCTGAGGTGAAACTGCCTGTGCTTGGGGTCTGTCTCGGCCATCAGGCGATTGGCCAGGCCTTTGGTGGGCGCGTGATCCGCGCGCCGGAACCGGTGCATGGCAAGGTTTGGGATGTGCATCATGGCGGGACGGATGTCTTTGCCGGCCTGCCCTCCCCCTTTTCTGCCACGCGCTATCATTCGCTGATTGTCGAACGCGAAACCCTGCCCGATTGCCTGCGCGCTACCGCCTGGACGGAAGATGGGCTGATCATGGGCCTCGCGCATCGCGAATTGCCGGTCTGGGGCGTGCAATTCCACCCGGAAAGTATCGCTTCCGCCCATGGCCACGATATTTTGCGCAATTTCCTGAAACTCGCCGGCGCGAAGCATGGCGCTGCCGTCGCGGCCTGATTCCATGTCGCTGAAACCCATCATTGCGCGGCTGGCGGATTCCGCGCGCCTGACGGAAGCAGAGGCCGAGGAAGCCTTCGGCATCATCATGGCCGGGGAAGCGACCCCGGCGCAGATCGCCGGCATGCTGATGGCGATGCGCGTGCGCGGCGAAACCGTGGAGGAGATGACCGGCGCGGTGCGTGCCATGCGCGCGCGAATGGTCGCGATTGAAGCGCCGCCGGGGGCCATGGATATCGTCGGCACCGGGGGTGATGCGGCGGGCACGCTCAATATCTCCACCACCACCGCCATGGTGGTCGCGGGCTGCGGCGTGCCGGTGGCCAAGCATGGCAATCGGGCGCTGTCGTCGAAGTCTGGTGCGGCGGATGCCATCTCCGCGCTTGGCATTTCGCTTGATGTGCCGATGGAAAAACTGCCCGAGGTGCTGCGCGAAGCGGGCATGGTGTTCCTGATGGCACCCCGCCATCACGCCTCCATGCGTCATGCCGCCGGGCCGCGTATGGAATTGGGCACGCGCACGATTTTCAATCTGCTCGGCCCGCTCGCCAATCCAGCACGCGTCACGCGGCAAATGACCGGCGCCTTTTCGTCCCAATGGCTGCGCCCGATGGCCGAGACGCTTGCGCGACTCGGCACTGAACGGGCCTGGTTGGTGCATGGCCAGGGTCTGGATGAGCTGACGCTTGCCGGCGAAAGCCAGGTAGTGGCGCTGCAAGATGGCGCCATTCGGGAATTCACCGTGACGCCGGAAGATGCCGGCCTTAGCCGCGCCCCGGCCGCAGCCCTCAAAGGCGGTAACCCCACGGAAAATGCCGCCGCGCTGGAAGCCCTGCTGCACGGCGCGGCGGGCGCCTATCGTGATGTTGTGCTGTTGAATGCAGCCGCGTCGCTGATCGTCGCGGGCAAGGCGGCGGACCTCAAGGCCGGGGTGGCGCTGGCGGCCCGGGCCATAGACGAAGGCGCCGCCTTTGGAGTATTGGCGCGCCTCCGGGCGCTTTGCCCCCCCAAGGACCCCCCTGGATG
>JBDKIR010000440.1:0-4416 GCA_039797035.1 Pseudomonadota bacterium
AACGGAAAGCGGCAAATCGGTGCGATAGCCAATGGCGCCAAGCCAGGGCAGCAGCGCGGCTTCATCCACCGGGGCCGCATCGGCAACCGGCCAAAGCCCAACACCATTCGCAGCCAGACCCTGCCAATCAAACAATTCCCCCGGATCCTGCTTGCGATCGGGCGCAATATCCGAATGCGCCACCACATTGCGTTGCTCAATCGGGTGGCGCGCCATGATGTCCAGGCACAAATCACACACGGCCGCCATTTGCAGTGCGGGAAAGGGGCGATAGCCCCATTCATGGCCGGGATTCACGATTTCAATCCCGATGCTATTGGCGTTCAGCGCGCTGCGCCCGCGCCAATGCGAAATACCGGCATGCGCGGCGCGCCGTTCCTCTGGCACCAGGCGAAACACCGCGCCATCTTCTTCCACCACATAATGCGCGGAAACCTTGGCAGCAGGATCACAAAGCCGCGCTATCGCTTCAGCACCGCTCCGCATGCCGGTGTAATGCAGGACCAGCGTATCAATCACCGTGCCATCAGGGCGCGGATCATGATTGGGGCTTGGCCTGTCGCTGATCATCAGCACCTCAAAGCCCTCTTTCGCGCTTGATCCGATCCCAGGCGGCGTTGATCTGCGCCACTTTTTCTGTTGCCCGTTTGGCGAATTCTTCCGGCACGCCGCGCGATGCCAAACTATCGGGATGGTTTTCGCGCATCAGCTTGCGCCACGCCAGGCGCACTTCCTCATCACTCGCCTGCCGCGTCAGCCCCAGCATCTGATAGGGATCTTCGCCCTGTGCTTCGGGGGCGCTGCGGCGGACGCCGCCCTTGGCCCTTTCCCAGGCCGCGGCATCAAGGCGAAAGCGCGCATGAATGCCGCGCAGCATATCCCCTTCCGAACGTGTCACCGCACCATCGGCGCGCGCAATCTGCACCAGCGCCACCAAGACATCTTCGAGAAGGGCCTTATTATCGGCGAAGGCTTCGCCCAGTTTTTCCGCGAAAGCTTCCCAGCCCTCGGCGGTTTCACGCGCTTGGTCGAACAGCCGGCCGACTTCGCCCACCGCTTCTTCCGGTACCCGAAACAGGCTGCGAAAGGCGGCAATTTCCTCACGCTTGATCGGGCCATCCACCTTGGCGAGCTTGGCCGAAAGCACCACGACGGCGAAGGAAAACAGGTTTTCCTTGGTGCCGAAAAACGCCATGAGGTCAGGCGCGCCAGGAGGCAAGGCGCTGGCTTTACCGCCCAGCGCCCCGGCATCGGCGGCATGACCCAGCGCCGCCCCCACCATGGCGCCCAAAGGCCCCCCCATGGCGAAGCCCGCCATGCTGCCGATCATTTTACCCCAGAACCCCAAGAAGCCTCCTGCCCGTCCGAGACGCGCTGTTGCCTATCACGAAAGCCTTGCCAGCCTGTAGATGTGCCGGCTGGCGGAGCGGGGCAAGCTTAGCACCCTTCAAAGATCAAGCCGGTTTGCCATGCCCGAAAGCAGAAAGCCCGCCAGCGCCGCATCCGCCCCGGGGCGCGCAAACAGCAAGGCACCCACCGGCATGCCGGTATCGGCGGCCAGACCCGCCCGTAGCGTAGCCACCGGCCCACCCAGCACGGTGGTGGGAATAACAAAGGAAGGATCGCCCGTGGTCGCCGCATCTGGCGCCACATCCGGCGCGGCCGGGATCAGGATGAAATCATCCGGCGCAAAGCCGGCCCAGAAGCGCGCGCGGAAACCGGCAAGATCCCGGAGTGCCGCGTGATATTCCTGATCCGGTATCGCCAGGCCTTCGGCAATGCCCTCGGCGATATGGGGGGAAATGCGATCGCGCGGCAGCCCCGCATGGGTGCGGCCCAGTTCCGCGATCATGACGCGGCGATGGCGCGCAATCATCTCCGCAAAGCCTGCCTCGGCACTGGCGCGCTGAACACTAAGGCCGGCGTCACCAAACTGGTCCGCCAATGCCGCGATACGGGCCGCTGTTGCGGGGTGTTGCAGCTTGTCGATCAAGGGGTCCTGCAACAGCACGATGCGCGGCGTGATGGCGGGGCGGCCCAAAAGGCACAAATGATCCGCCGCATAGCCCGCCGCCAGAAAGGCCGCATCCTGCGCCGTGGCCCCGAAGGCGCCGACCGTATCGAAAGAAGGCGCGAGCGGCACGACGCCAACCCCACCAATCGCGAGCGTCGAAGGCTTGAAGGCCCCGACCCCGGTATAGGCCGCCGGGCGATTGACGCTGCCCGCGGTTTGCGTGCCAAGCGCCAAGGGCACCATGCCAGCGGCAATCGCGGCGCCAGAACCGGCGGAAGAACCACCCGGCGTGCGCGCCAAATCCCATGGGTTGCGCGTGGGCGGCAGGCTTTGGAAAAAGGCATATTCCGTCGTGTGCAGCTTACCCAGAATGATGGCGCCCGCCGCCCTGAGATGCGCCACCACCGTGGCATCCGCGCTGGCAGGGGCGATATCGGCGCGCGATGGGCTATTGGCGCGCGTCGGCAGGCCGCGCACATCAATCACATCCTTGATGCCGACAGGAATGCCATGCAGCGGGCCGCGGATATGGCCGGCCTTGCGTTCCGCATCCAATGCGCGCGCTTCAGCGAGTGCGGCATCCGCCAACACATGGATCCAGGCCTTTACCTGCCCATCCACCGCCGCAATGCGCGCAAGATAGCGCTGCACCAAAGCTTCCGCGTTGAGGCTGCCCGAGGCCATGGCAGCCGAAAGATCGCGAATACGGCCAGCGTCTTGGATCAGGGAGGTGGACATGATGCGCCTTTCTTGGCCGGGTTCCGCAACGCCCCGGCGCGTCACGCAGCAATTTTGCGCGCGTAGATCTGGCGCAAGGGAAAACCAGGATAAACCACCAGCTTGCGTTGATAAATATTCAGAAAGGCATCAATGGCCGGCTTGGGCATCCGCAAGACATCCTGATGACCCGGTCGGTCCATGGACCAAAGATAATCGTCAAAAATCAAGGTGCCGCCGACGCGCAGCAAAGGAAATGCCATTGCGGCATCGGCCAGCACATCCGGCGCCTCATGCGAGCCATCGATGTAGATCAGGTCAAAATTTTCGTGCGCGCCATCGGCAATCATGCCCGCCAGCGCGCGTTGGGATGGCTGTTTCAGTTTGCGAAAGGCAACCGGTCCGGCCGCCTTGCCCAGCGCCAGGCGGATATTGTGATCAAAGCGGCTTTCCACATCACTCATCGTGGCTTCTACGGCCCCTCCTTGGCGATGTTCGATACTGCCTTCCCAGGTATCAACACAGGTCAGCGAAACTTCGCCATCAGCGACCAAGGGGCATTCTTCCAGCATGAAACAGGCGGAGCGCCCCTCAAAAGCGCCAATTTCCAGGATCTTCCTGGGCTTTTCCTGCGCGATCAGGCGCTTCCAGACGGGGATATATCCGGAAAACCAATCGCGCGTAAAAGCGTAAGAGGCCGCCGAGGAAGCCGCGCGCATTTCCGACATGATATCTGACCCTCACCGCTGGGCGGTGGGTCCTGGGGGATCAGCCCAGCACATGCTCCCGCCCGATACCCCGACAATCCATTTCGAATTCTAAATCTTTAACCGGCGGGCGGCAATATTGCCATGTGAGGCCGTGGCGCGCGGCGCGGCGCTGAACGATTTCAGTGGCGAAAAACGGCGCCATGTCATGCACGGTATAGGCCTGCACACCGGTGGTTGCGCGCCAATCAGCGCCAAGCAAAGCCATGCGGCGTTCCATTTCACCCAGCACCCAACGTGCCTTGGCCAGCATGCCGGCGGGCGACGTATCGCCAAGGGCCACCGTATTGCTGCGGTAATCACCCTTGCCTTCCGCCGCTTCGCCACTGCCGGCAACGGCAAAGGAAGGCGCTGCCGCAGCATCCGGCACGGTATAGACAAAAGCGTGAAAGCAGGGTTCGGCGGGCGGTGCGATTTCCGGGCAGACATTGCTGCGCGCAATCGGGTTCAGCCCATCACGAAACAGCCCCCATTCCTGCAGCACACCACCATAGATGCGGTTGAAGGCCGCGAAGCCTGCTTCGGTAAACGGCGCGGGGGAGCGTAATTCACACGCTGCGAAAGCGGCTTTGGGCCGGCCCAAGCCCTCCAGATACGCCGCGATACGCGCAAAACCCGCCATCAGCGGCACGGGTTCGGCAAAACGCACGCGTTCCAGCCGAAAGCCGGGTTCAGCGGCGACACCCGCGCTATATTGATAAACACCGGGGATGAAGCGGAACCCTGCATCGGGAACAGTGATGGTTTCAGGCATGCTGGACTTCCCCTTCTAAGCGGTGCTCACCCTAGCGCGCGCACCAAGCCGTAAGTGATGGCAGCAATCGTTGCGGATGCCGGAATGGTGATGACCCAGGCAATGACGATATTACCCGCAATCCCCCAGCGTACCGCCGATGCGCGCTTTGCGGCGCCAACCCC
>JBDKIR010000441.1:0-8512 GCA_039797035.1 Pseudomonadota bacterium
GAAAATCAGGTAGATACCGCCGACAAAGACATAAACTTCAACGCCAAAGCCTTGCCAGGCGGGCTCCACAATGGCGGTCTTGCCGGCGGTCAGCAGATCGAAAATACCGATGATCAGCACCAAGGATGTATCCTTGAAGAAGCCGATAAAGGTATTGACCAAAGGCGGAATGACCATGCGCAGCGCCTGCGGCAGGATGATCAGGCCGGTCTTGTGCCAATAGGAAAGCCCCATGGCATCGGCGGCTTCATATTGCCCCTTGGGCAGTGCTTGCAGGCCGCCGCGCACCACTTCCGCCAGATAGGCGCCGGCGAATAGGATGATGGCAATCTGGGCGCGCAGCAATTTATCGATATTCATGCCTTCGGGCAGGAATAACGGAAACATCACGCTTGCCATGAACAGCAGACTGATCAGCGGCACGCCGCGGATCAATTCCACATAAAGCACGCAGAGCGCCTTGATGGCCGGCAGCGAAGAACGCCGCCCGAGTGCCACCAGGACCGCCAAGGGAAAGGCGAAGGCCAAGCCAAAGGTGGCCAGGATGAGGGTAATCGGCAGCCCCCCCCAGCGTTCCTGCGGCACATAGGAAAGCCCGAAGACGCCACCCCACATCAGGATGCCAATCGCGGTCAGCATGGCCACCCAGATCAGCGCCAATTCCCAGCGCCAGAAACGGCGCATGGCTGAAATCACATAGAGAATAACGAACAGCACGCAGGCCAGCGCCGGGCGCCAATGCTGTTCGTAAGGGTAGGTGCCAAACAGCATGAAGCGGTGCTTATCCGCGATCACGGCCCAGCAGGCACCCGCCCCCTGCAAATCGCGGCAGCTTTGCGTCTGCGCGCCGGTCGGGCCCATGGGCACCGACCAGATCGCCTTCACAAAGGCCCAATCAATGAAAGACAGCCCAAGCCGAATGACCAGATAGCCCATGGCCAGGGTGACCGCCGTGGACAGCCAGCCCGAAAACAGATTGGTTTTCGCCCAGGCAATCGGCCCCACCGCCGTGATGGGTGGCTTGCGTGGGCCAGATTTCGCGGTTGCTTCGCTCATGGCCGGCTCCTCAGCGTTCCACAAGCGCGATGCGCGCATTGTACCAGTTCATGAAAAGACTGATCGACAGGCTGATGGTCAAATAGACCACCATAATGATCGCAATACCTTCAATCGCCTGCCCCGTCTGATTGAGCGTGGTATTGGCGATGGACACGATATCCTGATAGCCGATCGCGACCGCGAGCGAGGAATTCTTGGTCAGGTTCAGGTAATTCGATGTCATGGGTGGGATGATGACGCGCAGCGCCTGCGGCATCACGATCAGGCGCAGCACCGAACCATGCTTGAGGCCAAGCGCCTGCGCCGCTTCCCATTGGCCATGATTGACCGACATGATGCCCGCGCGCACGACTTCCGCGATGAAGCCTGCCGTATAGGTGACAAGGCCAATCAATAGCGCGAAATATTCGGGGCTGACATTGATGCCGCCGCGGAAATTGAAGCCGCGCAATTCAGGGTATTCGATCGCCCAGGGCGCGCCCAAGCCCCACCAGACCGCAACCGGCAGCACCAGCATCAAGCCGAGCGCGGCGGGCCAGATTTTGCGCGGCTGACCATCGGCCATTTGCTTGGCGCGCGCCATGCGCCCGTAAAGCCAGGTACCCAGAACGCCGAGCAGCAGGGCGATCAGCGCCGCCGCATGCGCGTTTTCCCAACTCAGGGCGGGCAGTTTGAGGCCACGATTGGATAGCACCACCCCTTCCATGGGGCGCAGTGCCTGCCGTGGGCCCGGCAGGCCCTGCATGATCGTGTACCAGAAGAGCAATTGCAGCAGCAGCGGGATGTCGCGGATGATTTCGATATAGGCGCCCGCAATGCGTGACAGCAGGAAATTCTTGGAAAGCCGCGCCACGCCAATCAAGGTGCCCAGCAGCGTTGCCAGCACCACGCCAATCACCGCGACCTTGAGCGTATTGAGCACGCCCACCATCAGGGCGCGGAAATAGGTATCCGTCGGTTCATAAGGGATCAGGCTTTCCGCAATCGGCAGGCCCGCTTCCCGATCAAGGAAGCTGAAGCCTGTCGCAATGCGCCGCACCGCCAGATTGTGGGAGGTATTGCTCCAGAGCCAATAGAACAGGCTGCCAATCGCGGCGACCACGATGATTTGCCAAAAAATGCCGCGAACCCGCTCATCCGACCATGACAGCCGGAGCGGACGCTTCGGCGGGCGGCGCCGATAACGCGGATCGACGGTTGCGTCGGACATTCTTCAGCCTCTCCTGAATTCTTGCCGGCCCTGGGGGGCAGGATAATGCCGCTGCGGAAATGAGTCTGCCGCAGGCGGTAACAATGGGTTACCGGATAGCGGGGCAATACCGCAAGTCGCCATGCACGCGATTGTGGCATTCGCCCGAATGGGCCGCCGGGGGGTGCCCGCGCCCAAGGCAGCTAACCATCTGATCAAGCGCAAAACTCCTCAAAGGCAAGCCGATTTGTCTCGTTTGACGAGCAATTACCGCGCCACGGCTTTCCATCCCCGCTGCGTAATGCCACATGCGGCCCTGAGGTATTGCGGAGGCACGACATGCGCCAATTGGACAAGGCGGCAATCCGGGCGGCGCTGCCCTGGGACAGGTTGATCGAAGCCCTGGCCGAGATGTTCCGTGAAGGCTGTGAGGCGCCGCTTCGGCATCGTCATGGCTGGGCGGATGATGCCGGGGCGCAAAACACGCTGCTGCTGATGCCGGCCTGGCGCGCCGGCGGGCATTACGGCGTGAAGATTGTCCATGTCGCGCCGGGCAATGACCGGCGCGGCCTGCCCGCGGTCCATGCCAGCTATCTGCTTTCGGACGCCACAACCGGCCAACCCCTTGCCATGCTGGATGGCGGGGAATTGACCGATCGCCGGACGGCGGCGGCCAGCCTGCTTGCGGCGCGCTATCTGGCGCGGCCGGAGAGTTCCCGATTGCTGCTGCTTGGCAGCGGCAAGGTCGCCCATGCCCTGGCCGAGGCTTACGCTGCCTGTTTTCCGATCAAAGATATCGCCATCTGGTCGCGCAAGGGGGACAATGCCGCGCGTTTGGCCGCGCAGCTTGCCGCACATGGCCTGCCGGCGCGGGCGGTGGCCCAGCCCGATTTTGGCGCGGCGGATATCATCAGCACCGCCACCTTGGCGACTGAAGCCCTGATCCCCGGCGCGGCACTCAAGCCCGGGGTGCATCTTGATCTGGTGGGTGCCTATCGGCCCGATATGCGCGAAGCCGATGCGCTGGCCCTGAAACGCGCCATGCTGGTGGTGGATACCCGCGCCGGGGGCCTCGCTGAAGCTGGGGATGTGGTGCAGGCCATCGCCGAGGGCGCCTTTACGGCCGACCATGTGGTGGCGGATTTGGCCGATTTATGCCGCGGCACGCATCCCGGCCGGCAAAGTGCCGATCAGATTACCGCCTTCAAATCAGTGGGCTGGGCCGGGGAGGATCTGGCGGCGGCGGTGCTGGCTTATGCGGGTGGGTGAGCCTTTTCTAGCCAGGCGGCTTCGCTTGGCGGCTCGGAACATACGACCAAAAGCAATAAGCGCGTTTCACGTGAAACTATTCCTATAATCGGCTTTCTAGCGTCGCCCAAACATCCGCTCCAAGGCCGCCGCATCCAGTTTCAGCACGGTGGGCCGGCCATGGCTGCAGGTCGCAGCACGCGGGGTGGCTTCCATCTGGCGGAGCAGCGCATCCATTTCGGCCGCATTCAGCCGCCGCCCGGCGCGGATGCTGCTATGGCAAGCGAGCCGGGCAATGGCGGCATCCAGCTTGCGCTCCAGCGCCGTGCTTTCCGCATCTTCCGCCAGTTCTTCCGCCATGTCGCGGAGCAAGGGCGCCGGGTCGGCGGTGCCGAGCAGGGCGGGCAGGCTTCGCACCAGCACGGCACCGGCGCCGAAACCCTCAATTTCCAGCCCAAGCCGGGCGAGTGCTTCCGCCGCCCCCAGCAAACGCGCCGCATCGGCGGGCGGCATATCTACCACCGCCGGCACCAATAAAGGCTGGGTGCGCACGCCGCCATCGCGCAGCTGGGCGCTCAGCGCCTCATGCGTCAGGCGTTCATGCGCGGCGTGCTGATCCACCAGCACCAGCGCGCCATCAGCGGCTTCCGCGACGATGTAAGTGTCCAGAAATTGCGCGATGGCGCGGCCCAGCGGATGCGCCGCATCCAAAGCCGGCGCGGCAGGCTCCGGCGCGGGGGGCGGCAGGCTGGGGGGGCGAAAGCCAAGCGGCAAGCGTGGCTGCGGCAAGCCCGCTGGTCGCGGCATGAATTGCGGCAATACGGGCAGCGCTTCGCTGAAGCCCGAAGCTGGGGCGCTTGGCGTAAAGGCAGGGACCGCAACCGTATTGCCCGCCCCAATCGCCAGCGCCTTGCGCAAGGCGGAAATCAGCGCGCCGCGCACCGCTTCCCCATCGCGGAAGCGCAGCTCGGTCTTAATCGGGTGCACATTCACATCCACGCTTTCCGGCGGCACTTGCAGGAACAGCGCGGCGGCGGGGTGGCGGCCCTGCGGGATCACGTCGCGGTAGGCGACGCGCAAAGCCACGCGCAGCAGCGGGTCGCGCACCGGGCGCCTATTCACCACCAGATGCTGGCCGAGTGTGGTGGCGCGGTTATGCGATGGCAGGGCAGCAAGGCCAGCAATATCCAGCCTTTCGGAAACCGTTTCGACGGGAACCGCTGCGGCGGCGAAATCGGGCCCCAGCACCTGCCGGATGCGCCCATCCTGATCGGCAGCGGGCAGGGACAGGACTTCCCGCCCATCGCTTTCGACGCGAAACGTCACCTCCGGCCAGGCGAGTGCCAAGCGGCGCACCGCTTCCACCGCATGTTCGGCTTCCGTGCGGGGATGACGCAGGAATTTCCGCCGCGCCGGGGTGGCGAAGAAAAGGTCGCGCACCTCAACCCGCGTGCCCGGCGCGCCAGAAGCGGGGGCGACCTCGCTCTTTGCCCCGCCTTCCACGCTGATGCGATGCGCCGTGCCATCACGCGGGCAGGAGGTAATAGTCAGCCGCGCCACCGCGCCGATGGACGGCAGGGCTTCCCCCCGAAAGCCCAGGGTCGCGATACGGAACAGCGTCGCTTCTTCCGGCAATTTGGAAGTGGCGTGGCGTTCGACCGCGAGCGCCAGATCCTCTGGCCCCATGCCGATGCCGTCATCTTCCACCAGGATGCGGTCCATGCCGCCACCCTCGATCGTGACAGCAATGCGCCGCGCCCCGGCATCCAGCGCGTTTTCGACAATTTCCTTGAGCGCCGCCGCCGGGCGTTCCACCACCTCACCCGCCGCGATGCGGTTGGCGGTGGTTTCCGGCAGCAGGCGAATGGCCGGGCGCGCGGCGCTGATGGGGGCGGCGGACATGCCCCTCTATAGCAGCTTCTTCGAGTCGCTTCCCCAGGGCGTATTGCGTTCACATGGCTTCACGCAACCCGCTCCAGGTCGTTGTTTTTTCGTGGATCTTCACCCGTTCAGATGATGCCATCTGAACGTGATCTGACCTAGACCGGTTGCAGGGGGCGATGCGGCCCTGCGGGCGGTTCGATGCGGATGGGATCACCGCTATTGAGCTCGCCGCCCGCCAGGACAATTGCCATGACGCCGGATTTGCGGATCAGCCCGCCATCGGCATCGCGCCCGAGCATCGCGGCCATCAATCCTGGGCGGAAATGATCCAATTGCGCGCAGGGATTGCGCAGCCCGGTGATTTCCACGACGGCCTGACCACCCAGATGCAATTTAGTGCCCGTGCTGAGGCCGAGCAGGTCAATACCGCGCGTCGTCACGTTTTCACCGATATCGCCGGGCGCGAGGGGGAAACCCTGCGCCGCGAGTTCATCGAATAATTCGGCATGCACCAAATGCACCTGACGCAGGTTGGGCTGGGTTGGGTCACGCGCCACGCGAGAACGATGTTTCACTGTCACCCCGGCATGGGCATCGCCTTCCACGCCAAGCCCGGCAACAAGGGTGATGCACGCCACGGGCTGCTTGCTGAAGCGATGCCCCCCATCGCGTGCCAGGGCCATAATATGCGGTGCGGTCATGATGCGCCGCGCCCTTCGGGCCAAAGGCGGGCGATGTGATCCATCAGCCCCTGGGTGGAACTGTCATGCGCGCCGCGCGCCGGTGTGCCCGCGCGCAATTCCGGCAGGATGGCGCCGGCCAATTGCTTGCCGAGTTCGACGCCGAATTGATCGAAAGGATTGATGCCCCAAAGCGCCCCCAGGACGGCGACCTTGTGTTCGTAAAGCGCCACCAATTGCCCGAGTGTGGCGGCATCAAGCCGCGGCAATAACAGTGTCACGCTGGGCCGATCGCCGGGGAAAATCCGATGCGGCAACAGGCGCGCGATTTCGGGTGCGGCGATCTGCGCTGCCTGCATTTCCGCTGTCACCATCGCGGCATCCTTGCCGCGCAGCAGGGCTTCCGCCTGCGCCAGGCCATTGGCCAATAGGGTGCGATGGCTGCCCGCATGCGGATGATCCGGCCGCGCAATCAGAATGAAATCCACCGGTACGGGCGTGGTGCCCTGATGGAGCAATTGCAGGAAGGAATGCTGCGCATTGGTGCCGGGTTCGCCAAAGACCACTGGGCCGGATGCCCGCGCCAAGCTGGCACCGGAAAGCGCCACGCGCTTGCCCAGGCTTTCCATTTCAAGTTGCTGCAAATGCGCCGGCAAACGCGCCAGGCGTTCATCATAGGGCAGCACAGCGCGGCTTGGATAACCAAGCCCATTCACATGCCAGGCTTCCACCAAGGCGAGCCAGACCGGCAGATTATCCGCCAGCGCGGCCGAGCGGAAATGCTGATCCATTATTCTGGCACCGGCGAGCAGGCGCGCGAATTCATCCCACCCCAAAGCCAGTGCCAGGGAAAGCCCAATCGCACTCCAGAGCGAGAACCGCCCACCAACCCAATCCCGGAAACCGAAGACACGATCAGGCAAAACGCCGAAAGCGGTGGTCGCGGCCAGATTGGTGGACAGCGCGGCCAAATGCGTATTGGCGCCCGCTTCACCCAGGCTTTCGCGCAGCCAGGCGCGCGCCAAGGCGGCATTGGCCATGGTTTCCTGCGTGGTGAAGGTTTTTGAGGCAATCAGCACCAGGGTGCGCGCAGGATCAAGCCGCGGGCGCAATTCTTCCCAGGCATGCGCATCGACATTCGCGAGATAATGCGCGCGCAGCGGCGATTGCGGGGTCCAGAGTGCGCGCGCCACCATGGCCGGGCCCAGATCCGACCCGCCAATGCCGATATTCAGCACATCAGTGAAGCGATCCCCGCGCGCCCCGGTGATGCGCCCTTCATGCAGGGCGCGGGTGAAGGCTTCCATCCGCGCGCGTGTCGCCTCTACCTCGGCCGCAACATTTTCCGCCCCACTGCGGAAGCTTTCCTCCGGCGCGGCGCGCAAGGCGACATGCAAGGCAGCGCGACCTTCAGTGGCATTGACGGGCTCGCCACCAAACATCCGGCTGCGAAAGCCTTCAATATCGCGTAGACGCGCCAGTTCCAGCAGCGCGTCGCGCACCGCATCCGAAATCGCCGTTTTGGAAAAATCGAGCAGAATATCGCCCGCTTGGCGGGAATACCGCGCGAAGCGATCAGGATCAGCCGCGAAAAGCGGGCGTATCGCCGCAGCACCAGGCGCTTTGGCCAGGCTGTCCAGCGCCCCCCAGGCGGCTTCCGTCAAATCCTTGCTCATGTGATGCGTATCGCAGCCCTCCGCGGCAGGAGTGTGGCAGAAGCCGCGCTGCTCTGCATCAGCTGGGCTTCACCTGCACCCGGGCCAGGATCACCGCGCCCAACCCCAGAAACAACAATACGGTGGAAAGGCCCCAGGCCTGGCTGCCGGTGGCTTCCGTCACCAGGGCAAGCAGCGCCGGGCCGAAAAAGCCGGTCACCCGGCCGGAAAGCGCAAAAAGCCCGAAATGTGCCGAGATTTCCTCAGGTGGCGCCATGCGCGCCATCAAGGTGCGCGAGGCTGCCTGGGCCGGCCCCATGAAAACCCCAAGCATCATGGCAAGCGCCCAGAACAGGTGCTTATCGCTGGTCAGCAGCAGTCCGGCGCCCAAGGCAATCATGGCGCTGAGCGCCAGGAGCACCATGGTCTTGGACCCGAGCCTGTCTTCCACCAGGCCAAAGCCAGCGGCACCAAGGCCTGCGGTGATATTCAGCGCCACGCCGAAGAGCAGCACTTCCTCGATATCCATGCCGTGCACGCCAGCGGCATAGATCGCGCCAAAGGCAAAAAGCGTATTGAGGCCATCGGTGTAAAACAGCCGCGCAATCAGAAACCGCGTCAGCGCTGGGCGTTTTGGTAACCCGCGCAAAAGCATACGGAGTTCGCGCAGCCCATCCCACCGGCCCGCGCCCCCCCGTGCGCCCAGCGGTGTCTGATGGGCGGCGCGAACTCCGTATGCTTTTGCGCGGGTTACCCAAACGCCCGGCGCTGCCGCGGGTTCTGATTTCGCGGCGGTT
>JBDKIR010000442.1:0-3613 GCA_039797035.1 Pseudomonadota bacterium
CTCGAACACGGCTTCGATCACCAGATCGGCCTCACCCACCGCCTTCTCGAAATCCGTCGAGCCGGTCAGCAGCGCGCGGCGCTTTTCATATTCGGCCTGAGACAAACGTCCGGAAGCCACCGTGCGCTGCCAATTCGCCTCACAGCGCTGCAAGCCCTTGGCGAGGGCTTCCTCGGTCATTTCAACAATGGTCACGGGCACGCCGAAATTCGCCGCACTCATGGCAATGCCGCCACCCATGGTGCCGCCGCCAATGACGACAAGCTTATTCACGGGCAGCACTTGCGTATCAGCGGGCAGGCCCGGCACGCGTTGCGCTTCGCGTTCACCAAAGAAAATGTGGCGCAGTGCCTTGGATTGTTCGCCCGCCACCAGCGTCGCGAACAAATCACGCTCCTTCTGCAAGCCTTCCTCAAAGGGCAGCGTGAAGGAAGCGCGCACCGCTTCCACACAGCCCTTCGGGCTTTCCTGGCCACGAGAACGCTTCAGCAAAGCCGCCGCGGCGGCATCAAACGCCGCCATATCCTGGCCCGCGATCTTATCCGTGCGGTTGCGCGCCAGGGTGAAATTCTTGCCCAGATTGGCGCGCGCAAAGGCAATGGCACCGGCTTCCAGATCGCCTTCAATAATCGCATCCACAAAGCCGAGCTTATGCGCCTCAGTCGCCTTCACCGGTTCCCCAGGCACAATGATTTTCAGCGCCGCTTCCGGCCCGATCAGGCGCGGCAGGCGCTGCGTGCCGCCCGCGCCCGGCACAAAGCCGCGCTTCACTTCCGGCAGGCCAAGATTCGCATCCGCCAAAGCGACGCGCGCATGGCAAGCGAGTGCCACTTCCAGACCACCCCCGAGCGCTGAGCCATGAATAGCGGCGACCGTCAGGCCAGGAAAATTCTCAAATTCTTCGAAAACCTCCGTGAGGGAGGGCGGCACACGCGGCTTGCCGAATTCGGTCATCTCAGCCCCGGCGCAGAACATGCGCCCCGTGCCGATAATCACCACAGCCTTGGCGCCGGCGGCACGCGCCGCCTTCATGCCATTATAAAGCCCGGCGCGGATTTCAGTGCGCAGCGTATTCACAGGGGGGTTGGCCAGGCGCAGAACATGCACCTCGCCCATCGCCACATGCTGCACGAATTGATTCTCGGCCAAAGCGTCTCTCCCTCAAGCTTGCCGGGCCCTCAACGGCCCCCTTGGCGTTAGTCTCCGGCACTCTGCGCGGAAGGGCAAGCGCCCTGTTGCGGGAAAGCGCCGGTCATGCTGCGCTGGATGGGAACAGGCTATCAGGAGGAAGCGCCATGTCCCTATTTGATCTTACCGGCAAAGTGGCAGTGGTCACTGGCGGCAGTCGCGGCATTGGCCGAGCGATTTGCGAAAGAATGGCCGAACAGGGCGCCAAGGTGGTGGTTTCATCCCGCAAACTTGATGCCTGTCAGGAAGTGGTGGACGCCATCAAGGCCAAGGGCGGCCAGGCCATGGCCATTGCCTGCAATATCGGCCGCAAGAATGAATGTCAGGCGCTGATTGACCAAACCATCGCCGCCTGGGGCCAAGTGGATATCATGGTCTGCAATGCCGCGATCAACCCGCATTTCGGCCCCGCCGTGACCATGCCGGATGAGATTTTCGACAAGATCATGGCCTCCAACATCAAATCCAACCTGTGGCTGTCGCATATGACCGCGCCCGGCATGGCGGAACGCGGCGGTGGCTCGATCATCATCATATCGTCCATCGGGGGCTTCCGGGGCTCTCCGGTGCTGGGCGCCTATGCCATTTCCAAGGCGGCCGATATGCAATTGGTGCGCAATCTGGCGGTGGAATGGGGCCCCAAGAATGTGCGCGCCAATGCCATCGCCCCCGGCCTGGTACGCACCGATTTCGCCCGCGCCCTTTGGGAAGACCCGGGGATCTATGCCAAGCGCACCAAGGACACGCCGCTCAAGCGTATTGGGGAGCCGGATGAAATCGCGGGCGCTGCCGTCTTCCTCGGCTCTGCGGCTGGGTCCTTCATGACCGGGCAGACGATTGTGATCGATGGCGGCGTCCTGGCCGGCTCGCCCAGCCGTTCGGACGACTGAACACAAAAAAGGGGGGCCAAAGCCCCCCTTTCCTCACGCGATGGACAC
This sequence comes from Pseudomonadota bacterium, assembly GCA_039797035.1. GTDB lineage: Bacteria > Pseudomonadota > Alphaproteobacteria > Acetobacterales > Acetobacteraceae > Neoroseomonas. The sequence continues at coordinate 2,127 of JBDKIR010000442.1, forward strand.
TCAGCGGAGTGGCAGCGCGTACATCAGGCCACCCGGCGTGGTCCACAGATGGTTCGGGCCACGCGGCAATTGCACTTGGCTCTTGTCGCCCATGGTCCGCTCATAAAGTTCACCGTAATTGCCAATGGCGCGCACCACATTATAGACCCAGGCCGGATCAAGCTTGAGCGATTGGCCCAGTTCCGGCGTCACACCCAGCAAGCGCCGCGTATTGGGGTTGGTGCTGGTCCGGCGACGCTCTTCAGCATTGGCCTGCGTCACACCCTGTTCTTCCGCTTCAATGATGGAATAGGTGTACCAGCGCACGATATCGAACCATTGATCATCGCCGCGGCGGATATAGGCGCCGTATGGCTCCTTGGAGAAACGCTCCGGCAGGATGGTCCAATCGGAAGGCTTCGGCATGGAAGACCGCACGCCGGCAAGCTGGGAAGCATCGGTGCCGAAGCTGTCGCAGCGCCCGGCTTGCAGGGCGGCCACGGCCTGGTCAGTGCGTTCAAACACCACCGCCTGGAAGGGCGTATTGATGCTGCGGAAGTAATCCGCCGTCACCTGTTCATTGGTGGTGCCCTGAATCAGGCAGATGGTGGCGCCGCGCATTTCGGCCACCTTGTTGATGCCGGCATCCGACTTCACGATGAAGCCGTGGCCATCATAGAAATACGTCACCGCATGACGGAGACCGAGCGTGGTGTCACGCAGCATGGTCTGGGTCGAGGTGCGGAACAGCACATCCACTTCCCCCGCGCCCAGTGCCGTAAAGCGGGTGGAAGAAGAAAGCGGGACGAAGCGGACCTTGGACGCGTCATTGAAGATCGCGACAGCCAAGCCACGGCAGAGATCAACGTCCAGCCCCTGCCAAACGCCGCGGCTATCCGGTAACGCAAAGCCAGCAACACCATTATGAATGCCGCAAACCAAGGTGCCACGCGCCTTGATGGCATCCAGCGTCGGGCTCGCGGAAGGTTGGGCGAAGCTTGGGGCGGCGAAGGTCGTGAAAAGCGCGGCGAGAGCGGCTTTCAAGCCGAATTTACGCATTTTGGGGGCCTCTTTCCTGTTGAAGAAGCGCCAATTCACCGCCGCATCCGGGCCGTGTCAATCAAAACCATGTGATGCCAGAAAAGATTACGATTTCTCCACAATACGCCCGTCTTCCATCGCCACCACCCGGTCAGCGATATCCAGGATACGCGGGTCATGCGTCACCATCAGAATCGGCACGCCACGGGATTTGGCCAAATCCCTGAGCAGATGCGCCACCTCAGCGCCCGAGACCTTATCCAGCGCCGCGGTCGGCTCATCCGCCAGGACCAGGCCGGGTTGTCCCGCCAGCGCCCGGGCGATGGCGACGCGCTGGCGCTGCCCACCGGAAAGCTTGGCGGGCATACGGTCGGCATGCTCGGCCAAGCCCACAGCCGCCAACATTTCACCCGCCCGAGCCAGGCGTTCCTGTTCCGGCAATTGGGCTGTCACTTCCAGTGACATGG
>JBDKIR010000443.1:0-3975 GCA_039797035.1 Pseudomonadota bacterium
GGCCTGCCGCGCCGCCCGGCGGCGGAGACGATTGGCCTGGATGGGGAAGGGCGGATCGAGGGCCTTTTCTGACAGGCTTCTTTCCGCCTAGAGCGTGTTGCGTTCACATGGGTTCACGCAACCCGCTCTATATCTTTGTTTTTCGAGCATCTTCACACGTTCAGATTTTCCATCTGAACGTGATATGCTCTAGCCTCCAATCTGGAGGAATTGGCCATGATCAATATCACCCCCCTGCAACCGCTTTTTGCCGCGCGCATCGAAGGTGTTGATGCGGCGCAGCCGGTCGCCGCGCCGGTCATGTCGGCGCTGCGGGATGCGCTGGACCGCTACGCAGTGCTGGTGCTGCCTGGCCAGCATTTGGATGATGTGGCGCAGATCGCCTTCAGCCAGGGCTTCGGCGCCTTGGAAATGACGCGCGCTGGCGCCTTGGGCGCAGGCAGCGCAGTGATTGTGCTGAGCAATATCGGCCCCGCTGGAGAGATTGTGGCGCCAAGCGACAAGCAGGTGCTGAACAACAAGGCCAATCGGCTATGGCATCATGATTCCTCCTTCAAGCCGGTCCCGGCGCGGGCTTCCTTGCTCTCAGCGCGGCAGATTCCAAGCGCGGGTGGCAATACGGAATTCGCCTTCATGCGCGGCGCCTTTGCCGCTTTGGATGCCGCGGAACAGCAACGTCTGAAGCACCTTAAGGCTTGGCATGATTTCGGCTGGTCGCGCGCCCGCGTTGATGCGGCCTTGGTGAGTGATGCGGAACGCGCGCAGCACCCGCCGGTACGCCAAGCCGTGGTACTGGAAGAAAACCCCTATGGCCCCGCGCTATATCTGGGTGCCCATGCGCGCAGCATTGAAGGCATGGGGGAAGCCGAAAGCCGTGCCCTTATTGAAGCGCTGATGGCGCATGCGACTGAAGAGCGCTTCATCTACAGCCACCGCTGGTCGCCGCATGATCTGCTGATCTGGGACAATCGCGCCGTGCTGCACCGCGCGACCCCTTTCGCGAGCACATCAGAACGGCGCCATATGGTGCGCACCACGGTGGCGGGGCAGGGGCCGACAATCGCGGCCGCTGCCTGAGTTTTAGCGCGCTAAGCCTTCCTGCGCGCACCTACAATCACGCCATCGGCTTCCAGCGCCGCGATCTCCGCCTCGCTGAAGCCACGCGCCAGCAGCACTTCCCGCCCATGCTGGTTGAAGCGCGGCGGGCGCGTGCGCGCACCACCCGGCGTGCGGGATAGTTTGATCGGCGTATTCAGCGCACGGTAATCGCCAATATCGGCAACCATTTCGCGGAACGCCGTGTGGTCCGCCGCCATGGCTTCATCCACATGCAGCACCGGCCCCGCCGGCAAGCCAACCGCCAGCATGCGCCGCGTCAGATCATGCCCATCTTCGGTGGAAAAGCGCTTTTCCAGAATTTCCGTCAGCGCATCTCGATTGATCACGCGCGCGCCATTGGTGGCGAAGCGTTCATCCTTCGCGACATCGGGAATGCCGAGGAATTCACAGAATTTCCGAAAGGCCGGGTCATTGCCGGCGGCGATGAAGATCTCGCAGGTTTTAGTCTTGAATTTGGAATAGGGCACCAGATTCGGGTGCGGGTTCCCCGTCGCCTTGGGGCGCTTGTCGGACAGGAAGTAATTCGCCGCATGGGGATGGAGCAGCGCCATGCCGCAATCATGCAGCGTCATGTCGCAATATTGCCCCTTGCCGGATTTTTCGCGCTCATGCAGCGCCATCAGAATGGCGATGGTGGAAAAAAGCCCCGTCGCAATATCCACAATCGGCGTGCCAAGCCGCGTCGGCCCCGAATTTTCCGTGCCATTGATGGACATGAGGCCAACCATGGCCTGCAACACCGCATCATAACCGGGGAAGCCGCCAAGCGGACCTTCACCGCCAAAGCCGGAAACACGGCAATGGATCAAGCGCGGGAAGCGTTTTGAAAGGACCGCTTCATACCCAAGCCCCCATTTTTCCATGGAACCAGGCTTGAAGTTTTCCACCAGCACATCGGCACCTTCCAACAGGCGCAGCAGCACTTCCTTGCCGGCGGGTTTGGACAAATCAAGCCCGACGCTGCGCTTGTTGCGGTTCACGCCAACGAAATAGGAAGCATCGCCCGCGCTATCGAAGGGCGGGCCCCAATCACGCACCTCATCACCCTGCGGTGGTTCAAGCTTGATCACCTCGGCGCCGTGATCAGACAGCACCATGGTGCAATAGGGGCCGCCCAAGACGCGGGTCAGGTCCACCACGCGCAGCCCCGCCAGGGCGCCGGCGGAGCGCGCCAAACCACGGGTCGCGATGCTTGCGTCATTCATGCCGCTTGTTTCCTGCCAAAGACCCGGGCGCAGAATTCCGGGTAGGTTTCCAGCATTTCATCGCAGATCGGCCCACGCAGCAGCGCGAGTTCTTCCGCGGTCGGGTCTGGCGTATAGGGCACATCGCCCGTCACATCAAAAGTGAAGCCCGTTGCTTCGCGCACGCTTTCCACCGTTTCGCCAGGATGGATGCTTTCCAGCGAAAACCGCGCGCGATCCGGATGGAAGCGGAACACGCAACGCCCCGTCACCAGCGCCTGCGCCGTACCACGGCGAAACACACCGGGCGGGGAGACACCGGGGGCAGAGATGTTATCGACCTTTTCCACAAAAACGCGCGGTGTGTGTTCTTCGCGGAACAGGATGGTGCGGGGCGTCATGAAATACATGAAGGCGGAACCGAAGCTGCCGGGGAAGCGCACGCCCATGCCGGGCCATTCGCCGGTGCCAACCAGATTGAGGTTGGCGCTGCCATCAATCTGCCCGCCGCCCAGGAAGAACAGATCAATCCGCCCCTGGCCGGTCAGGTCAAACAATTCGCGCGTGCCTTCCGTGAACGGATTGCCGCTGCGCTTATGCAGCAGCGAAAGCCGCACGGGATTGCCCTGCTTCTTCACCAGCCAACAGGCCGCTGCCGGCATGGGTGATGCCGCCCCCACCGCGATATGGCGCGCGGGTGGCGCGCTTGGGTCCAGGATCAGCTTCGCCAGGGCAACGGCGATGCGTTCTTCAAGTTTGATCTCGCTCATTCTGCTGCCTGCGCTTTCTGGCCATAAACTTCGCGGGCACACCAGGCGGCGAAGCCTTCCTCGCTCCGCGCCATGCGGGCATATTCGCTGACATAGGCGCCATCGAAGCCATATTCATCCAGCAAAGCGACCGGATGCGCGCCGCGTTCGGCAATGGCGATGCCGCCAATGTAAGTCGCGTTGATGGCGCCGGAGGCCAGGCGCTCATCTTCCAGGAAATTGCCCGGCACCACGCGTTCCACCGTCACCAAAGCGCGCTTTGAGGCATGCGCAATGGTCGCGCATTCACGCCGCCGCCCGACCCAGACATTGCCTTCCTCATCGGCCATCAATGCGTGGAAAAAGACGAAATCCGGATTGAGGGCGGGCAGCAGCACGATCTGGTCTTCACCCTCCGCCGCGAAGGGGTTGGGGGCCACTTTCCAATCCGGCCGATTGGCCAGGATGTCGCTGCCAATCAAGCCGCGCAGCGGCATGAAGGGTACGCCTTTTTCAGCCGCTTGCAGCATGGTGTGAATGGCGGGGCAGGTCGCATCAATCACCTTGATTGCGCCTGCGCGGAGTGCTGCCGAAAAACGCGGTGCAAAGCCGGCTTCGCCAAGCGATACCGCGCTGGTCTGCACACTGGCCACACAACCCGCACCAATCAGGATATCCGTGGCAAAGCCCGAAACCGGCACGCCCACCAAACGCAGATTGCGCACGCCGCGCCGGATCAGCGCCTTGGCCAGCGCGACCGAGGGCAGGGAATTATCCGGCGGCAAAGCGAGCATGGCCCCATCGGGCACCTCGGCGGCCAGGGCTTCAAGGCTCTGCGGTGTCATGGCGGTCTCCTTTGCCCGTATGCTACCGGGCGGGCGCTTGGCGGGCTAGAGGTGCGGTTCCTGCGGCGTCTGGGCTAA
>JBDKIR010000444.1:0-2805 GCA_039797035.1 Pseudomonadota bacterium
CCAGGGCGTGCCGGAAGCAACCGCCTTTTTCATCCATGCGCGCATGCACCTGAACCAGCCGCGCGCCAAGGCGGCTTTCCACACCCATATGCCGAACGCCACTGCCCTTGCCATGCTGGAAGGCCCGCCATTGGTCTGGGCCGGGCAGAGCGCGCTGAAATTCTATGGTCGGACCCTGGTGGATGAGGATTACAACGGCCTGGCCTTGGATGAGAGTGAGGGGGACCGTATCGCCGCTTCCATCGGTGATGCCGATATCGTCTTCATGAAGAACCACGGCGTGATGGTGGTGGGGCCTTCCGTCGCCGAAGCCTGGGATGATCTTTACTATCTGGAACGTGCCGCCGAAGCACAGCGCCTGGCCATGGCCACGGGCCGCAAGCTCAAGCCCGTACCGGCGGAGATCGCCGCACGCACCTATGCACAAATGCGCGAAGGCGATCGTGAAAGTGCGCGGCTGCATCTTGAAAGCATCAAGCGGATCCTGTCGCGCGAAGAGCCGGATTTCATGCATTGAACTCAGCCGCCTATCGGCGCGGCTTGCTGCTTCTGCTGATCACGACAATCGGCTGGGGTTTGAACTGGCCGGCAATGAAGTTCCTGCTTGCTGAATTGCCGCCTCTGACCACACGGGCCATTGGCGGCGGGCTTGGCTTCATTGTGCTGTTGGGCGTTGTCTTGGCCCAACGGCAATCCATGGCGGTGCCCCGGGCGGTTTGGGGGCGCTTGACCCTTATTTCGCTGCTGAACGTCACGGCCTGGATGGGCCTGGCCAGCTTTTCCCTGCTGTGGCTTGCCGCGTCCGAGGCGACGATCATTTGTTATACAATGCCGGTATGGGCCGCGTTTTTTGCCTGGGCGGTCCTCGGTGAAAAACCAAGCCTTGCACGTGTCCTGGCGCTGGTCCTGGCGTTATCGGGGCTTTTGTATCTCGTACTCGGCAAGGGGATCGATATCGGCATCGCGAAATTGCCCGGGGTGGCCTTTGGCCTTGGCTCCGCGGCGCTTTTCGCCTTTGGCACAGTGCTGACCAAGCGTTTGCCACTAGGTTTGCCACCATCCAGTTCGGTTGCCTGGCAGGTCGGCATTGGTGTTACCCCGCTTTTCCTGGCGGCCGCCCTGCTGGATCCGCTCGATTTCAGCCAGGTATCGCTGATTGGCGTGTTACTGCTGATCTATGGTGGCTTATTCGCGCTGGGGTTTTGCTACCTGTCCTGGTTCGCTGCCCTTAAAATTCTTCCGGCTTCACTGGCCTCACTCGGTACAGTCATCACGCCTGTCGTCGGGGTAGCGGGGGCCGCCATTTTTCTTGGCGAGCCCTTTGGCCTGCGTGAGGTGATCGCCCTGGCGCTGGTGCTTTCGGGTGTGGCGCTCGCGGTACGGGGCTGACCCGGTCAATTACGCGGCACGTTCAGCCGGCTTAAAATCGGACGCCATTGCGTATCCGAACGGCGGAGGAATTCGGCGAAATCGTCAGGTGATCCGCCAGCCAGAAACTGGCCTTCTGTCACCAATCTTTCGCGAATACGGTCATCCTTCAGCGCTTCATTGGCCGCGGCATTCACGCGCTGCACGACTTCGGCCGGGGTGCGCGCCGGGGCGAGCAGCCCGAACCAGCTCAAGACATCAAGGCCCGGGGCGAATTCGGCGATAGAGGGCACATCGGGCGTGGATTCAATCCGTCGCGCGCTGGTCCAAGCAATCAGGCGTCCCCGGCCATCGCGATGTACTGGCTGCGCCGTACCGCCAGAGACCACAAGCACATCCAGATCACCCGCCATGAAAGCCGCAAGCTGCGCTGAATCACCGCGATAGGTCACATCCTGCATGGTGATGCCAAGCCGTTCCATGACCATGAGCATCGCAACATTGGTCAGCGTGGTCGGGCCATTGGTGCCATAGGTCATTTGCCCCGGCCGCGCCTTGGCTGCGGCAACCCAGGCCGGGACATCCATGGCGCCACCGCGCATTTGCGTAATGATGCCAAAGGGAAAAGTGGTGGCCAGCATCACCGGTGCGAAATCTTCCAACTTGTAAGGAAGATTGGGCACGATCACCGGATTGATCGTAAGCGTTGTTCCCGCTGCCATCAGCAAGGTGTGACCATCTGGCCGCGCCCGCGCGACGAATTCGGCGCCGATGATGGTATTGGCACCGGCGCGATTTTCCACCTGCACCGGTTGGCCCAGAAGCGCTGTCATGCGTTCCGCCAATAAGCGGCTTACGATATCGGTGCTGCCGCCAGGGGCGAAGGGCACGATGATGGTGATGGGACGCTGCGCAGCACCGCTTTGCGCCAAGGCAGGGCGGGCCAAGCCAAGCCCAGCGAGACCAGCCAATACCGGGCGCCGCGTAAGATGATGAACCATATCCCAAATCCCCCCAAAAAATACCGCATCCCGCGACGCGCCGCAGGCGTTACGGATACTCGGCCCTGGCGCTGAAAATACTAGCCCTCAACAGGCATGTTATCGAGCAAACGAACAGTCCCAAGCTTGGCTGCCGCCAATAGGCGCATCGGTGCCGAGCGATCCGGCGCGGCAAGAGGTTGCAGGGTTTCCGCCGCCACCAGCGCGAAATATTCCGGCAGCAAACCCGCTTTGGCGAGCTTGGCCTGCCCCTCCGCCAAAAGTGATGCCACCGATCCGCCCGCAGTGATCGCCTGGGCAGTGGCTTGCATGACCTGATACAAAATTGGCGCGGTGGCGCGTTCTGCCGCCTGCAAGAACCGGTTGCGCGATGACATGGCGAGGCCATCTGTTTCGCGGATGGTGGGTACCGGTTTGATCTGCACCGGTATGTCCA
>JBDKIR010000445.1:0-6833 GCA_039797035.1 Pseudomonadota bacterium
ATTCCATCAGCACAAAATTCGCGATCCAGACAGGGTATTCGCGCCCGTTGAACGGGTGCTTGACCCGGAAGCCCGTATCAAAGCCGCGCTTTTCCGCCTGCTCGATGGCGGCTTCCGAGGTGCCCATGCGGCGGCATTCGGCGATGAATTCGGCTGCCTTCGCATCACGCGCCCCGGCGGCCGCCGCCAAGGGATGCTCCGCCGCAACGGCGAGGAACGACATGCCAAACAGCGTATCCGGGCGCGTCGTGAAAACTTCAACTTCAGAAATATCAGCCGCCGCTTCTGCCAGCTTGAAGCGCACCTTCGCCCCTTCGCTCCGCCCGATCCAGTTCGACTGCATCAGCTTCACGCGTTCCGGCCAGCGATCCAGCCCGCCAAGCGCTTCCAGCAAATCAGGCGCGAATTTCGTGATGCTCAGGAACCATTGGCTGAGCTGCTTTTTCTCAACCAAGGCGCCGGAACGCCAGCCGCGCCCATCAATCACCTGTTCATTGGCCAGCACGGTGCCATCCACCGGGTCCCAATTCACCCAGCTTTCCTTGCGCTCCACCAGCCCAGCGCGCCAGAAATCCAGGAACAGCTTCTGCTGGCGGCCGTAATATTCCACATCGCAGGTCGCGAATTCCCGCGCCCAATCGAGCGACAGCCCCATGCGCTGCAATTCCGCGCGCATATTGGCGATATTGTCATAGGTCCATTTGGCGGGGTGAATGCCGCGTTCGCGCGCCGCGTTTTCGGCCGGCAGGCCAAAGGCATCCCAGCCCATCGGGTGCATCACCAAATGCCCGCGCGCGCGCTTGTAGCGCGCCACCACATCACCCAGCGTGTAATTGCGCACATGGCCCATATGGATCTTGCCGCTGGGGTAGGGGAACATCTCCAGCACATAGTATTTGCGCGCGCCTTCGGGCGGCACATCGGGCACCACAAAGCAGGCACGGTCCTGCCAAGCCTGCTGCCAACGCGGCTCAGCCTGGTTGAAATCGTAACGCGGCGCGGCTTTCTCGGCCGCAACAGGGGTATCGGTCATGACAAGCAAAGGCCAATCGGGAAATGGAGACTGATCCCTGCTTAGAGCATTTTCGGGTCAAGCGGAAACGCACCGCCGCCGGAAAAGCCGCCCTGGCCAAAAACCCGCGCGAGTCCTGGGCCGTGCCTGGCCCCGAGCCCGCGGCCTGATCTTCCCGCGCCGCCCGGCCCATGGCATGAAACTTCCATGCCTTACGTTTTCATGTTCATGGCGCTCAGCGTGCTGACCCTTCTCGCGACCTGCGTGATGCTATGAAGCGCTTTGTGCCCGCCCGGGCCTTGCTCTGGCTGCTTTGCCTGATCGTGGCCGCCTGCGGCGACTTCCCGCAGCCTTTTCGCGGCAATCCGGGGGGGCTGTCGGGCCGTTTGGTGACCCCGCCGCCATATCGTCTGGCCGTTCCAACGCCCGAAGCCGCGCTTTTGACCGCCGGCGAATCGGAAGCCTTCGCCAAGCGCATCGCCGAAGCATTGCTCCGCCGAGAGGTCCCGGCAGCGGCGGAAGCGCCCTTGCCGCTGGATTGGCGCCTGGTGGTGGAAATGAACCTGCAGGGCAATCGTGTGCTGCCGCGCTACGCCTTGTTTGACCCGGATGGCGCTGCCCAAGGGGTGGCGGAAGGCAGGGCCGTTTCGGCGCGGGATTGGTCCCGCGCGCAGGCGGGCGTCATGGCCGATGTTGCCAATGATGCCGCGGCGCGGGCGGCGGAGTTATTGTTGCGGGCCGAAGCGGCGCGCAAATCCTCGGCCCCAGGGGCGCTGACCACCGCAGGGCCGCCGCGCCTGTTTCTGCCCCCGGTGCGCGGGGCGCCTGGGGATGGCAATGAAAGCCTGACCGCGCGCATGCGCGAAGCCTTGGGGGAATTGGGCATCCTGCCCCAGGATATCGCCGATGGCGCCGGTTTCGCTGTGGAAGGCCGGGTGCATGTCGCGCCAGCCGGGCCAAGGCTGCAAAGGGTTGAAATCCTTTGGATCGTCTCACGCCGCGATGGGCAGGAATTGGGCCGGGTGCTGCAATTGAATGAAATTCCCGCCGGTTTGCTGAACCATCATTGGGGAGACATCGCCTTTGCCGTGGCGGCGGAAGCCTCTGGCGGCGTGCGCCGCGTGATTGAAAATGCCGGCGGCATGCCCGCTACGCCTGAAGCGCCGCGCTCAGCGCAGGCCAATGCGGCGCCGGGGGGGCTTGCCTTGCCGCCCAATGCGGCGGCCCTGCCGCGCCCCGGGGCTGAGCCCCGGTGACCGGGCGGCCGCGCTTTCTGGTGCTGGGCGCCGGGGGGCATGGCAAGGCGGTGGTCGATCTGCTGCTCGCCCTTGGCCAGTATGAGGTTGCGGGACTGATCGATGCCGTGCCGCGCCTGGGCAAGGTATTGGGGCAACCCGTGCTGGGCGATGAAAGCCTGCTGCCGGCCTTGCGGGCAGAAGGGGTCAGCGCGGCACATGCGGCACTTGGCCATAATGCGCAGCGCTTGGCAGCGGCAGGGCGCTTGCGGGCGGCGGGCTTCGCCTTGCCGGCGCTAATCCATCCCAGCGCCGTGATCGGCCATGGCGCGCTGGTTGCGGATGGCGCCGCGCTGATGGCGCGGGTCGTGATCGGGCCGGATGCCCGGATTGGGCCCTTTGCCCTGATCAATACGGGCGCGATTGTGGAACATGATTGCGTGGTGGCGGAAGCCGCGCATATCGCGCCCGGCGTGGTCTTGGCCGGTGGCGTCACCGTGGGGGCAGGGGCGCTGATTGGCGCCGGCGCCGTGGTCAGACCCGGCGTGACGATTGGTGCCGACGCCGTGGTGGGGGCTGGGGCGGCGGTGGTGGAAGATGTCCCGCCCGGCGTCACCGTCACGGGTGTGCCAGCCCGCGCGCCTTAAGCGCCCGAGATGTAACGGGCGAAATCCGGTCCCGGCACGCCTTGCCTGAGCGGCACGCAGCAAGCCGGCGGATCAGCGCCGAAGTGCCAGCCTTGGTCCTGCACCTCCCCCAAGAATCGATCCAGATGGCGCATGGCGCCATTCGGCAAATCATGCAGCACGAGCATCACCGGGCCCCGTGCCGCCTTGAGCATGGCGTGCGCCGTGCTGGTCCAGCCCTCAGGGTCACGAAAATCGCCGGGCACGGCATTCCACAGCACAAGGGTGGCCTGCATCGCCATCAAATGGCGGGCAGCTGCGCCATTCAACAAATGCGCGCCCAAGGCGCCCCCGCCGCCATTGGGGCGGAACAACCGCTCCTTGGCGTGAAGATTGCCCATCAGGGCGTCGGTTTCGGTGATCTCATGCAGGGCTTCGGCAGCGCTACGCCGCCCGAGCGGCACGCCATGCGTCAGGGTATGATTGCCAAGGCGATGGCCCGCATCCTTGGCCCGCAGCGCAATGGCGCGGGCTTCCGGATGGCGCAGCTTGTCGCCAATCACAAAAAACAAGGCCGGGATCTGGCGGCGCGCGAGCACCGCCAAAACCCCGGGCGTGACCTCAGGCTCCGGCCCATTGTCGAAGCTGAGGCAGATATTCTTAATGCTTGTTCGGTTCACTTGCGTTCACCTAACAAGCATTAAGCGTTTTTGGGTCGCATTTCCCGAGCCGCCAAGCGTCTCCGCTTGGCTTGGAAATGCTCCGGGCTGATCAGTCACTGACGGTATTGGTGAGCGTGCCGATGCCTTCAATGGTCAATTCCATCACATCGCCAGCCTTCATGGTTTGCGGCGGCTGCATGGCGTAGCCCACACCTTCCGGCGTGCCGGTCATGATCACATCGCCGGGCAGCAGGGTGAAGCCTGCGGAAAGCTGATGAATGATTTCCTTCACATCGAAAATCATCTTGCTGGTGCGGCTTGACTGGCGCTGTTCACCATTGAGCTTGAGCCCAATGGCCAGATCCGACGCATCCAGGTCGGCCGCCGGCACGATCACGGGGCCGAGCGGGCAGGAGCGATCAAGCGACTTGCCCTTGAACCATTGGCCATGCCGGCGCTGCAAATCGCGCCCGGTCACGTCATTGCCGATGGTCCAGCCATAGACATGTTCCAGCGCCTTTTCCTTCGGGATATCACGCCCTGCCGTGCCGATGATGGCGACCAGTTCAACTTCGTAATCCAGCCACTTGGTCACACCCTCATGGGTCGGCACCTTGGCGCCGGGGGCGATGACGCAATCCGCCGCCTTGGTGAAGAATTGCGGGTATTTCGGCACTTCACTGTTGGTGATGCCGCGGGTGCGATCGCCTTCCGCCACATGGTCCATGTAATTGCGCCCGACGCAAAACACGTTCCGGCGCGGCTGGGGGATGGGCGCCTGAAGCGCCACGCTGGCCAGGGGCAGGATGGCATTGGCCGGCGGATTGGCGGCCAGGGCGCGGATCGCGGCCAGCAGCGGTGCGCCGCCATCGATCACGGCCAGCATGTCGCGTGCCGGCGGCATCGCGACCCCCAAATCAAGCACGCGCCCACCAGAAAGCAGCACGCCCGCGCGGCTTCCCGCGGCATCAGCAAAGGTAATCAGGTTCAAGGCAGCCATAGGTTTCCCCCAAGGTGAATGATGGGGGCAGGCAAGCGCGGCCGGGCGCTTCGCGCAAGCCCTTCGGGGTCAGATCCGCTCGAAGCGCGCCAAGCGCACCGCGGTATGGCCGCGCGGCACTAAGGGGGTGGGCATGATCATCAGGCAGTCATCATGCGGGGTGCGGATTTCCCGCGCGCCATCATGGGCGATCAGGCTGCCGGCTTCGGCGATAATCTCACCGCCGCGGAAATCGCGAATGAAGGTGAAGTCATGGGATGTCGCGGTCACGGTTTGCGTGACCCTGGCCAGTTGGGGCGGGACGGACGGCGCGGCCAAAGGCGCATTGACCATGCCATGCAGCGCGAGGGCACGCTGAATGGTGGTCTCAATCGTCACCAAAGTCTCAGTTTGCCAATGCTGCCCGGCCTCGACCAAGACAGCGGCGGCCTTGGTGTCGGGCGCCGTGAAGCGCCGGTGATCAATCAGGCGGCGGCCCGCAACATGGCCGGGATCGGCCACCGTCAGGCGCGGCGCGGCGAGCGCCAATCCCAAGCCAATGGCGCGTGCATTATCCGCAGCCAGGATCAGCGGATCCGAAGGCCAGAGCATGGAATGCAGATCCACCAGCACATCAATGGTTTCGACGAAGGGCAATAATTCCCGCGCCCGGCGCATTTCGCGCGAACGCGCAGGGCCGCGCATCATATCCTCACCCCAGACGCGGTTCAGATCCTCATCCAGGAAACGTGTGGCGGTCGGGTTTTGTGGGTTGAAGGCGGCGAAGGCTTCCAGATTGGCAAACACCAGACTGAGCCGGCCGCGCAGGGGGCGCAGCCCAGCCTGCAAATATCTTTCAAGCACAATGGCGCTGGCGAATTCATTGCCATGCGTCAAAGCAACAAAGGCCAGATGCGGACCGGGGGTCGCCGCCGCAAAGGACCAAATGCCAGGAATACCCGTATTGCCGCCAAGCCATGGGCGCAAATCGGGTGCGGCGAGTGCAACCGCAAAGCGCGGCGTTCCTCCGCCCCCAGCCTGATCGGTGGTGGATTGCGTCTCCGGCAAACTTCCCCTCAACTTCATTTTCTGCGGCAATTCTATACAAGCCGCGCGTCGCGTCCATCCGGGGGAAGGAAGTGTCATGAAACCGCAATCCGGCCGCGCGCCGCGGATCGCCATTCTGGGCCTGCATCTGGAAGCCAATGCTTTCGCCCCAGTCACGGTCAAGGAAGATTTCGCCCGCCAATGCCTGGAACGCGGGGAGGCGATTTCCCGCCTTGCGCGTCAGCCAGTCAGCCATTTGCCATCGGAAATTCCAGGTTTCTACAAACGTATGGATGAAACCGGCCCTTGGGTGCCGGTGCCCATACTGGTCATGGCCGCGCCACCGGGCGGGCCGATTGATCAAAATTTGTTGAATGATGCGTTTGATGAAATGCGCAGCGGTTTGGCGGCGGCGCTGCCCTTGGATGGCGTTTACATCGCCAATCATGGCGCAAGCAGCGCAACCGGTGATGAGGATAGCGATGGCACCATGGCCGCCATGGTGCGCGCCATTGTGGGACCTGCCGCGCCGATCCTCTGTACCCATGATCTTCATTGCAATATCAGCGAAAAACTGATTGGCGCCGTGGATGCCTTTATCGGCTATCGCACCAACCCGCATGTCGATATGCGCGAACGCGCGGCCGAAGCCGCTGACCTGTTGCGAGAGGCCCTGGCCGGGCAGCGCTTTGCGCGGGGCTTTGTCCGTTTGCCGATCACCCCACCTTCCGTGAGTCTGCTGACCGCGCAAGGTCCTTATGCGGATCGTATGGCCGATTGCGAGGCCGTGATGGCGCGTGATCCGCGCATTGCCAATGCGTCCATTTGCGGCGGCTTTGTTTTTTCCGATTTGCCGAAATGCGGCATGACCATCACGGTGACCGCACGCGGCGGCGACCAGGCGCTCGCCCAGGCCGCCGCGCTTGAGATTGCGCGCGCCACCTGGGCGGATCGGCAGCGCTATGTGGCGAAGCTGACCTCGCTGGCCGATGTCACCGCCCGCGCCAAGGCTGCCGCCGAAGGCGCCTTGCCGGTGCTGATCGCTGATGTCGCCGATAATCCGGGCGGCGGTGGGCGCGGCAATACGGCCTATGTGCTGCGTGCGCTGCATGAGGCAGGCGTGGCGGGGGTGGTGCTGGCCAATTTCGTTGACCCTGATCTGGCAGCAGAAGCGCATCGGCTGGGGGAGGGGGCGCGCTTCACGGCGATTTTCAACCGCAACCCGAGTGAATTTTCCGAAACCTTCACCGCCGCCGCGCGCATCCTGAAATT
>JBDKIR010000446.1:0-4113 GCA_039797035.1 Pseudomonadota bacterium
TGATGATGGCCGGCCCCCTGGTGGCACAAATCGGCTTCGCCGATGCCGGCGCGCTCTATGCCGGCTTCGGCGCTATTTGCACCCTGGCCATTGCGCTTTTTTGGCGCGCGCATCTTTGGCCGCGTGATGTGCCGGCCAATGGGTTGCGCAGCCAGTAAGGCTTTTAGCTTCGGCCCTGATTGGGCAAACTGTAACCAAAGCAGAAAGGAAATGCCGATGAACCCGCACCTCTCCCGCCGTCATGCCCTTGCCCTGGCCGGCGCATCTGCCTTTGCCCCTGCTGCCTTGGCGCAAGGCGCCTTTCCTGATCGCGCCGTGAACATGATTGTGCCCTTCGCGCCTGGCGGCACGCCCGATATTGCGGCGCGTTTGATGGCGCCGAAAATGAGTGAATTGCTCGGCCAGCCTGTCACGGTGGAAAACCGCGCCGGGGCCGGGTCCACCATTGGCACCCGTGCGGTGGTGCAGGCGCGCCCTGATGGCCATACGATTTTAATGGGCTCGATTTCTTTCCTGACCGCGCCACTCACGGCCGACCCCATGCCCTATGATCCGGTGGCGCAGCTGCGCGTAATCAGCCTGATTTCGACATCGCCCTATGTGCTGATTGTGCGCGCCGATAGCCCGGCCCGCGATATTGCCGGCTTTCACGCATGGACGCGGGAGCGTGGCAATAAGCTCAATTACGGCTCCTCCGGCAGCGGTACGCCGCTGCATCTCGGCGGCGAATTATACAAACTCATGATGGGTGTGGACCTGACGCATATTGCCTATCGCGGCAGCGGCCCGGCGATTACCGCGCTGATTGCCGGAGAGGTCGATATGGTCTTCGCCGATGTGCCCGGCGCTTCCGGCCAGATCAGGGCCGGCACGGTGCGGCCTTTGGCCACCATGGTGCAGCGGCGCATTCCGCAATTGCCCAATGTGCCGACAATGGCCGAAAGCGATCCTCGATTGAAGGATTACGATGTCTATACCTGGGCGATGCTGGTGGCGCCCAAGGCGACGCCTGACCGCGCCGTGCAGCGCCTGCATGAAGTGGCGATTGCCGCTGCGCGTCAGCCGGATGTGATGAAGCGCTTTGAGGAAATGGGTTTTGATTACGTGGGATCTTCGCCTGCTGATGGCGATAAGCGCCTGGAAGCGGAACGCGACAAATGGCGCGATGTGATCAAGCGCGGCAATATCAGGGTGGATTTGTGATCAGCGTGCCGCTTCCCGTGAAATAACGGCCAATGCCGCTGAAGAAATGGTCAATTGGCCGAGCATTTGTGTCATGTCCCGCACATAGCCCCAGGTTTCAAAAGGCGCTGGGTCTTGCGGTAGCATGACAAGGCTGCCCGGCGCCAAAGGCGGTCCACCGCTTTGCAGAAAGCCTTGGCCCGCCGGCGCTGCCTCCCCATTCGGCAGCACTACGAAAACGCGCGATGCATCGGCAAAGCGCTGCGCCCCGCCGGCGGCCTGGATGTATTCCGCAGCGCGCCAGCCCTGACGAAACGGTAGGCTGCCCGGATTGAGCACGGCACCCACCACCGTCACTTCCTGCGGGCGCTTTGGGATGGCGATCACATCGCCCGGTTCCAACAACATATCCAAATCGGGCCGCGCCAGCAGGATCACCGGATTGGCTTCCACCACCACACGCCCAGCGGCGCGTGCTTCGCGCAAGGTTGCGGCCAATTCGCGCCCGGCTTTCATGGCGCCACCGACATCCGCCGTGCCACCACGCGAACCGGGCAGCGTTTGGCCGGCGGCCAATTGCACCAGGCTGCTTTCCAAATCGCGCGCGGTGCGCGCAAAGCCTTCCTGCTGGCGCTGACGAACACTCTCGCGCGTAAACACCGCGCCATAGGGAAAAGCCTCCGGCGTCAGCCCGCCCGCACGGCCGATCACGTCTGAAAGCTTTTCGCCCCGGCGCAATTCATAACTGCCAGGATTACGGAATTCGCCGAGCAACAAGACCGGCCCGCTATCCAGCGCATCCGCCCGGCGTTGCAAGCGAAAACTCTCCCGCGGCGCGACCCAGGCGTGATCCTCAGCGGCGCTTGGTTCCGCCAGATTGGCGCGCAAGGCGCTCCCGCTCAGCGCTGCACGAGAAACTTCTCGCATCGCCGCTGGTGCCGCAGTGCTGGCCAGCGATGTCGCGCCGCCAGCGGCGGTGACGACATCACTTCGCCGAGTTCTCTCCGGTAAAGGATAAAGCCCGGGTTGGCGTACCTCACCGCCAATCAGCGCGGCGTGGTCCAACAAGAAGGGCGCGAGTTCAGGCACATCGACAAAAACGGCTGGGCAGCGTGCTTCCCCAATTTCAGGAAAGCCCGTGGCCCGGGCATGGGCGAAACGGGTGGGGGATGTCTGTGCGACCTGGGCGATTTGTGTCAGCGCCAGGCATTCACTGCCCGCGACAGGCACGGCTTCACCACGAAGCGCGCGTTGCACCGCAGTGCTGTTCAGCCATTGAATGTCGCTGCGGGCGAAAATGATCACCTCATCGCCATCGCGCAAGGAAAGGCTGGCGCGGCCTTCCATGGCATGGCCAAGATCAAAGGGCAGGATTTGGCGCTGCCCGCTGCGTGGGTCGGGCCGCAGCACGACGGCAAAACGCGGATAGGGATCCGGGCCCAAAAGGCGCCGATCACTGATCAAGCCCCTGAGGCTGAGCGCCTGACGCCCCGCACTGGCCGGGCGCGTCAGCGGCATGGCGACATGGCCCGAAAGCCGCACGGTATTGGCCGCCACATCCGCCCCCGGTCTGACCACCAAGGCATCGCCGCGCCGGATCAGCCCCGTGGCGCTGAGTTCAGCAAAGCTGCGGCGGCCTTCGCCGTCGCTCATTTGTGCGAAAAGGCGATTGCCACTGGGGCGCAAGGGGCCGCCGGCCATGGCCAAGGCCTGCGCCACGGGCAGGTTCCCCGCTTTGGCCGGCAATTCATAAATCGCCGGCCGCGCCACATCGCCCGCCACCGCGATAACGCCCCCCAAGGGAGGCACCAGAATGCGGTCCCCTTCGCGCAGGGACAGATCACTTTCCCCGGCCGTATCGGCGATGATGGGGTAAAGATCGACCACGCGTGATCCGTGCGGCCCTTCAATGCGAATGGCACGGAGGGAGCCGGTCTGGCGCACCCCCTCGGCCGCGGCCAAGGCGTCGAGCACACTGGCCAGCGCGGTCAGGGCGTGAAAGCCGGGGCGCAGCACCTCACCGCCGACAAAAATCGCCATTTGGCGGATCTGCCCGATGGAAAGGAAAACCTCTGATCCGCCCAAATCTCGTGCGGCACGGCTTTCCATTTCGGTGCGCAAATCACCAAGGCGGCGCCCGCCGGCGGGGATGGGCGGAAGATCGGGCAGCAGCAGCATGCCATCGCGGCCAATATTGAGCGAAAGGGTCTGCCGTGCCCGGCCGCGCAGCGCGACCACCACCTGATCGCCTGGGCCCAAGATGTAAGCCTCTGGCAGGGCGCCGAAGCTTGGTGGCGGGACGGCGCCTGCCCGGAAGGTGTCATAGCCGAATTGGCGCAACTCCGGCAGCGCCAAGCGTTCGGTGAAAAAGGCCTCGGTGCTGGAAAGCGGCGGGCGGGCGGCAACCGGTGTGTTCTGGGTGATGGTGGGCCGCGGCGGCGTGGCCGTGTTGGGCGCGGGCGCTTCCTGCATGCGGGCCCGGATATCCTGTTGGGCGGTGCTGGGTAGGCTCGGCAAGGCCAGACCGCCGGGGAGGGCAGGCGGCAGGCTGGGGGGGCTGAGCCATTGTGGGGCGGTTTGCGCCCGGGCGGCAAACGGGCCAATGAGAATAAAAGATAATAAAATCAATATTATGAAGGCTTTGGAAGGCCCGGTTCGGTCTTTGCGGATGCGCGGGAAAACAACAATCATGATGCACCAAAAAATATTATTGATAATTAATTAATGCAACCATAAATTGATTAAAATGAATTGAAATCACCTTTTCGGAGGCGCCCCATGCCTGGTGAAACGGTTCTTGAAGCGGGAGCCTTGCCGCATGCCCTTGCTGGGCCGCAGGGCTGGCGTCGTTGGGCCTTGCGGTTGGATGCGGCTTACCGCCTGGGATTTCGCCCGGTTGGGCTGATGCTGTGGTACCGCTACCGACTAAGG
>JBDKIR010000447.1:0-13420 GCA_039797035.1 Pseudomonadota bacterium
CCCCCGGCGCGCATCACGCCGGCCTGGGGGAAGGCCACGACCTGCACGCTGGCGGCCCCAGCATGCGCCTCCCGCGCGGCCAGCACGCCTTCCAGGGCAGATAGGCCAAAGCCTGGGGTGATATCGGCATGGGTGCGGATATGTGCCGTGCCATTGGCCACGCAGCGGCGGATCAATTCCCCGGCCCGCGCGGCCGTATTCAAGGGCAGGTTCGGCAGCACTGCCTGGTCCGTGGCAATCCGGCTCATGCGGAAGGGCTCCGCCGCATGCGGCGTCCAGGGCCGGCCGAACAGGGTCTTGTCCAAATGCATATGGCCATCGACCAGACCGGGCAGCAGCAGATCCCCCGCAAGATCAATGACTTCAGGCGCTTCCGGCAGGTGGCTGCCCGGTGGCAGCAGGTCGGCAATCCGCCCGCCGCGAATGGCCATGCTCATGCCCGGGGGGCTGCCATCAGCCAGACGGAAATTCACCAGCAGCGTGTCACAGAACGGATTGGGCACGCTTATCCTCCCCCTGCTGGGCTCGCGGCATCTGATCGTCTGGTCCACCGGATGCGGGGCCGTGACGGTCGCCTTTTGTGGCGGGGGAATGATGCGTATCGCTTTCCCTAGGCGTCAATCATTGCTGGCCGGATTGGGCGCCTCGGGTCGATTCCAGCCCGGCTTTTTCGGGCTGGCTGCTCTTGTGGTTGACGAGCAGCGCTCCTCCTCCCTATACGTCGCGCCTCTGCCGGGGTGCCCGATGCTTTGGGCTGCCGCCGGTATTCCTTGTTTACAGCCTTGGCCATCCCAGCGTTGGCCATCCGGGAGATGTATTGTGAAGCGTACCTATCAGCCCTCCAAGCTCGTCCGGAAGCGTCGTCATGGCTTTCGCTCCCGTCTTTCGACCGTGGGCGGTCGCAAGGTTTTGGCCAATCGCCGCTCCAAGGGCCGCAAGCGCCTTTCCGCCTGATCACCTGCGCGCCAGTTTCTACGATGGAGCGGCTTGAATCAGGCGCCGCGCCATTGTCTGGCGCGGGGCAGCCGCTCAAGCGGTTGAAAAAGCGGCGCGAATTCCTGCGCGCGGCAGCCAAGGGCAAGCGCGCCGCCAAGCCCGGCCTTGTCTTGCAGGCGCTTGCCCTGCCCGGGCCTGAGGTCCGGCTGGGCTTCACCGTGACAAAAAAGGTTGGCAACGCCGTGATCCGCAATCGCGCCCGCCGCAGGCTGAAGGAAGCTGCCAGGCTGACCTTGCCGGGCATGGCGTTGACTGGGTGGGATCTGGTGCTGATCGGCCGCGATGCCACTGCGGAGCGCCCCTTTACCCTGCTGATTGATGATTTGCGCGGCTGCCTGCGTCAGGCAGGGGTGATCGCATGACCCTTCCGGCCATGGCGCTCAAGGGCTGCGTGCATGCCTATCGCTATACGCTGCGGGGCATTATCGGCAGCCATTGCCGACATTACCCGACCTGTAGCGATTACGCGCTGGAAGCCTTGGAAGACCACGGCGCGCTGCGCGGCACCTGGTTGACCACGCGGCGCATTCTGCGCTGCAACCCCTGGACCCCTGGCGGTTACGATCCCGTTCCCCGCCCCACGAAATCTAAAGGCTGAGCACCCGCCATGGACCAAAAGCGCCTATTCGCCGCAATTGCGCTTTCGATCGGCATTCTGCTGATATTTGATGTCTATAAGCGCAGCGTCCAGCCGCCCGAAGCGCCGACGCCGGTGACCCAACAGGCCCCGGCCGCCGCCCCAGCGGTGCCGGCGCCCACGCCTGCCAATGTGGCGGTGCCGGCCAACCCGCTGGCCGCGCCTGCGCAACAGGAAGCGCCAGCTGCCAATCGCGCCCCGGCAGCGCGGATTGCGATCGAAACCGCCTCGGTGGCGGGACATCTCAATTTGCGGGGCGCGCGGCTGGATGATCTGGTGCTGTTGCGCCACCGTGAAACCACTGCTGCTGGCGCGCCGCCCGTGCGGCTTTTCGCCACACGTGACAGCGCAGCGCCCTATTTCGCGCAATGGGGCTGGACCGCCGCAGATGGCCGCACCCGCGTGCCCGATGGGGAAACCGATTGGACCGCGACTGGCGGGCCCCTGGCGCCCGGCAAGCCCGTGACGCTGCGCTGGGATAATGGCCAGGGTCAGGTTTTCGAAATTCTGCTGAGCCTGGATGAGAATTACATGTTCTCCGCCGAACAGCGCATGCTCAATTCGGGCAGCGAACCTGTTGCGGTATTGCCCTGGGCGCGGGTCCGGCGTGAAACCACACCCAAGGTCGAAGGCTTCTATATTCTGCATGAAGGCTTCACCGGCGTGCTGGCCGGCAAGCTGACCGAATTGAACTATGCCGATGCCAAGACTGAAGCCCAGAAGCGCCGTGGCCCCGCCATGGAACAGGAAGCGACGGGCGGTTGGGTTGGCATGACGGACAAATACTGGCTCGCCGCGCTGATGCCCGCCGCGGCTGATCAGGCCATGCGCGCCGCGTATCGTTTTGTCAGTGAAGGTGCCGGCACAGCCGGTGAGCGCTGGCAGGTGGATATTGCCGCCGCCGCCGCCCAGCAGATTGCCCCGGGGGCTACCGATGGCTTCCGCAGCCGTCTTTTTGCCGGCGCCAAGGAAGTGCATCTGCTGGATGATTACGCAACGCGGCTGGGCGTTCAGGATTTCGACAAGGCGATTGATTTCGGCTGGTTCTATTTCCTCACCAAGCCCTTCTTCTATGCGCTGGATTGGCTTTTTCAGATTTTCGGCAATTTCGGTGTGGCGATTTTGATCTTCACGCTGGCGATCAAGGCCGCCTTCTTCCCCTTGGCCAATAAGGCCTATCATTCGATGGCCAAGATGAAAGTCCTTGGCCCGAAAATGTCCGAGATCAAGGAACGCTACAAGGACGAACCCCAGAAGGCGCAAATGGAAATGATGGCGCTCTACAAGAGCGAAAAGGTCAATCCGGCTTCCGGATGCCTGCCCATCCTGATCCAGATTCCGGTGTTCTTTGCGCTCTATAAGGTGCTTTTCGTGACCATCGAAATGCGCCACCAGCCTTTCTTTGGCTGGATCAGGGATCTCTCGGCGCCGGATCCGACCAATCTGTTCAACCTATTCGGGCTGTTGCCCTTCGATCCCGCGCTGTTCAGCAGCTACCTGCATATGCCTGCCTGGGCCTTGATCATGGGTGTCACCATGTTCGTGCAGCAGAAGCTGAACCCGCAGCCGCCTGATCCGATTCAGGCCAAGATCTTCGCCTGGATGCCGGTGATCTTCACCTTCATGCTGGCTTCCTTCCCTGCCGGGCTCATCATCTATTGGGCCTGGAACAATACGCTTTCCGTGGCGCAGCAATACTACATCATGCGTCATGACCGCGCGGCGACACGGGCGGCCAAAGCGGGTGGTAAGGCGGGGTGAAGCTGCTTCCAGGGCCTGGGCGATGAGCGGTTTACCCGACGCATCCGATGAAGCTGCCCGTGCGGCAGCGCTGGAAGCTGGGCGGCTGCTTTTCGCCAGGTCCTGTGATTTCTATCATGGCGCGCAAAAGCTTGATCAATTGCCGCCATCCGGCCTGCCGGAAATTGCCTTTTGTGGCCGTTCCAATGTCGGCAAATCCTCACTGCTGAATGCGCTGACCGGGCGCAATAGCCTGGCGCGGGTTTCCAATACGCCGGGCCGCACACGGCAATTGAATTTCTTCAATCTGGGCGGGCGGCTCGTGCTGGTGGATATGCCGGGCTATGGCTATGCGAAAGCTTCCAAGGAATTGCAGGCCGATTGGCAAGGCATGATGTTTGACTACCTGCGCGGCCGGCCAAATCTGGGCCGCGTCTTGTTGTTGATGGATGCGCGCATCGAAACCAAAAGCGCTGATCGTGCTGCGATGAAGCTGCTCGATGACGCGGCGGTGGCGTTTCAGATTGTTCTGACCAAGGCCGATGATGTGCCACAGGCACAATTGGCCAAGCGCATCGCTGAAGTTGAAACACTCGCGCGCCGCCACACGGCGGGCCATCCCGTGGTCATGGTGACCAGTAGCGAAACCGGGCAAGGCATGGCCGAATTGCGCGCTGAACTGACAGCCTTTGCCCTGCCCGAATAGGGCGCCGCGCCCTATTCGAAACGATTGGACCGCGGGAAGCCATTGGGTGGCGCCTTGCCCGCGCCGGCCCGATTGCCAACCCAGGGGCGCAAATCCGTCTCAACCCGGGTTCTTTCGCCCAATATCCAGGACAGCCCTTCCTTACGGGTAAAGACTTTTGCATCCGCCAAACCGCCATCGCGATACGCCTGCAATTGCACGCCCCGGCCACGCACCATTTCCGGCACCTGGTCGATCGGGAAAATGAGCAATTTGCGGTTTTCGCCGATGACCGCGATGGAATCTCCCTCCGCCGGCACACAAATCGCGGCTTCCGCCGGTGGGTCAACATTCAGCACCTGCTTGCCGGTACGCTTTTCGGCCAGCAGATCCTCGGCCTTCACCAGGAAGCCCTTGCCATCCGATGCGGCGACCAAATAGCGCAAGCCTTCACGATGCAGGAACATCGTGACAATCGTGTCCTCATTGGTCAGGTCAAGCAGCAAGCGCACGGGTTGGCCGTCACCACGGCCACGCGGGATGGTATCGGCCTTCAGGGTGAAGGCCTTGCCATTAGTGGCAAACAGCACCAACCGATCCGTCGTTTCGGCATGCAATGCGATCAGCAGGCTATCGCCTTCCTTGAAGCGCAGATCACCTTCAAGGGAAACATGCCCTTTCTGCGCCCGGATCCAGCCTTTTTCCGACAGGATGACGGTAATCGCTTCGCGCTCAACGAAGGCCGCATCATCAACCACCACAACCGGCACCGCCGCGCCCGTGGCCGTACGCCGTGCGCCCAGGGCGCCGTCACCAAAGCGGGCGCGCATGGCTTCGATTTCGGCACCGATCGCTTCCCAGCGCGCCGCTTCGGATTTCATCAGCGCTTGCAGCTTCTTTTGTTCCGCGCTGAGCTTCTTGTGCTCCTTGCGGATTTCCATTTCTTCCAGGCGGCGGAGCGCACGCAGCCGCATATTGAGAATGGCCTCGGCCTGGGTATCGGTCAGGCCGAAGCGTTCCATCAGCCGCGGCTTCGGTTCATCTTCCTCACGGATAATACGGATCACCTCATCCAGGTTCAGATAGGCGATCAGATAGCCGTCCAGAATCTCAAGCCGCCGCGCAATGGCGCCCAGGCGATGATTGGTCCGCCGCTCCAGAACCTCATGGCGGTGATCAAGCCAGGCGCGCAAAACCTCCTTCAGGCTCATCACCCGTGGCGTGCGATTGGCGTCCAGCACATTCATATTAAGTGAGAAACGTGATTCCAGCGCGGTGGCGCGGAACATGGTTTCCATCAGCACCGCCGGTTCCACCGTGCGCGCGCGCGGTTCCAGCACCAGGCGCACCTGATCAGTGCTTTCATCGCGCACATCAGCAAGCAGCGGCAGCTTCTTTTCTTCCATCAGCTGCGCGATCTGTTCGATCAAGCGGGCTTTTTGCACCTGATAGGGGATTTCGGTGACCACAATCACCCAGGTGCCGGATTTGCCCTTTTCAACTTCCCATTTCGCCCGGACCCGGAAGCCTCCGCGCCCCGTTTCATAGGCTTCCCGAATGGCTTCGGCGGATTCGATCAGCAAACCACCCGTTGGGAAATCCGGCCCCTTGATGTGGCGCAGCAGATCATCCGTGCCGGCGGCTGGGTTGCGCACCAATTCCAGCGCGGCGCCGCAGAGTTCCCCGGCATTATGCGGCGGGATGGATGTCGCCATGCCCACCGCAATGCCTGCCGCACCATTGGCGAGCAGATGCGGAAAGGCGGCGGGCAGCACGATGGGTTCGCGTTCTTCGCCATCATAGGTGGCGCGGAAATCAACCGCGTCTTCCTCAATCCCTTCCAGCAGGGCTTGGGCGACTTCCGTCAGCCGGGCTTCGGTGTAGCGCATCGCGGCCGGGTTATCGCCATCGATATTGCCGAAATTGCCCTGGCCTTCCACCAGCGGGTAGCGCGCCGCAAAATCCTGCGCGAGGCGCACCATCGCCTCATAAATCGCGGCATCGCCATGCGGATGGTATTTACCCATCACGTCACCCACGATACGCGCGCATTTCTTGAAGCCCGCTTCCGGATCAAGCCGTAATTGCCGCATCGCCCATAGCAGGCGGCGATGCACGGGCTTCAGCCCATCACGCACATCGGGCAGTGAGCGTGCCGTGATGGTGGAAAGCGCATAGGCCAGGTAGCGTTCGGATAAGGCATCCGCCAGCTTGGTTTCCCGCGCAGCACCGCCTTCGGGCAGGATTTTCACATCATCAGGCATGATCGAATCGGGCTTTCATCTGAGCCCCGGTCTAACCCTTGTCCCCGGTAGCTGCAAAGGTTGCCACGGCACGCGGACCACCTGCCGCGTCAATCCTTCGTCAATATCTCAGGGCCTAGATTGCCCTCATGATCCCCTGCGCAGCCGCTTCCGCTTTGCCCTTACCGGCCCCTGTTGCGCTGCGTCGGGTTTGGGTGAGCTGGGCGGAAGCCCTCGCCGGCCCTCATACGCTGGCGCCACGCGGCGAATATCGCGCCTTCCTGGTTTTTGCCCCGGCGCGCGATGCGGCGGACGCGGTGCATGGTGCAACCCACAGCCTGGAGCTTCTGGGCTGGCGGCATGTCGCAGCCTTAGCTGGACCGGTACTGGACCCCGAACGGCTCCATCAATTGCCGGAGGAGTTTCACGCCCTATGTGAAGCGGCTTTGGCGGGTGAAACGGCCATCATGCAT
Organism: Pseudomonadota bacterium; assembly: GCA_039797035.1. Classification (GTDB taxonomy): domain Bacteria; phylum Pseudomonadota; class Alphaproteobacteria; order Acetobacterales; family Acetobacteraceae; genus Neoroseomonas. Next base: position 6,775 of record JBDKIR010000447.1, read on the forward strand.
TATCCGGTGACGGCGGCAGCAAGGCTGCGATCCTATCGGCGGCCCTGAAGCGCGCTTCGGGCAGGGGGCGATGGCGCGCGCCGAAGGCGTCCCGCTCCAGGAAATGCCCCGTCAGGCGCAGCCCCGCCACCCAGGCGACAGGATCGCCCAGGCTTTCGCCATCCCGCAAAAAAGCCGGCAGGGGCAATAGCCGATCCAGATAGGGCGCCGCCGCCCCTGCACAGACCGCCTTGCCCGTGCGGGGGGAGACATGGGTCAGCCCCTCGTTTACGCCGGTCACGGCGCAGCGCTCCAGATCAAGCCCATAGCCAAGCTCGGCCAGGATCAGCGCTTCGAAGCGCACATAATCGGCCACCACGCTTTCCGCGCCACCGGCCAAATGACCAATGAAGGAAACCAAGCCCGCAAAGGCACGCGGATGGGCTTCACGTTCGGGCAGCGCATCCGCAGCAATGGCGCAGGCCGAGGACAGCAAAGCGAGCGCGAGCGGTTCATCCATCGCGAGCGCCGCCGCCGGGTGCACCAATTCCCCGGACAATGACCCCAATTGATCGGCCAGCCGCGCCACCCAGCGCGCCTCAACCAGATTGCCCGGCAGCCATAATCCAGCCTGCCCGCGCGAAGCACCGCCTTTGACAAGCCCGGCATGGCGGCCATGCGCTTCGGTCAGCACCGTCACCACCGCGCCACCTTCACCATGCGGGCGAGCATCCAGCACAACAGCCGGGGCTTGCCATTCAATACTCATGCTTGTGGCCGCTCAGCCGGCATCCTCAAGCCCAATGGCGCGGATATGCCCGACCTGCTCATCCCAATCGGATTTTTCTTTCACGTTCAGGAACAGATGCACCGGGCGTTCGAGCAGCTTTATCAGCTCCAGCCGCGCCAGCCGGCCGATTTCGCGAATGCGGCTGCCTTTCTCACCAATCAGGATCGCCTTTTGCGTCGCGCGGGCAATGTAGATGGTGCAATCAATGCGCACCGAACCATCGGGCTTTTCCGTCCAGGCTTCGGTTTCCACTGAAGCGTGGTGCGGGACTTCCTGATGCGTCTGGCGCAGGATCTGCTCACGCACAATTTCGGCGGCCAGCATGCGGTTCGGCAAATCGGTCAGATCATCTTCCGGAAAAAGATACGGCCCGGGCGGCATGGCGTCTGCCAGACGCTTCAGCAAACGATCCAGCCCTTCACCCTTTTCGGCGGAGATCATGAAGGTTTCCGCAAAGGGCAGCAGCTGATGCAATTCCGCTGTCAGCGGCAATAATTTTTCACGTGTGATCAAGTCGGTCTTGTTCAGTGCCAACCAGATCGGGCGCCTGGTTTTAGCCAAGCGGTCGATGATGGCGCGCAAGGCTTCGGTCAATCCGGCGCGCGCATCGACCAGCAGCAGGGAAAGATCGGCATCCTGCGCGCCACCCCAGGCGGCCGCCACCATGGCGCGATCAAGCCGCCGTCGCGGCGTGAAAATACCCGGCGTGTCCACCAGCACAATTTGGCTCGGCCCATGCATGACCACGGCCCGCACCCGAAAGCGCGTGGTTTGCGGTTTGGGCGAAACGATGGTGACTTTGCTGCCGGCAAGGCGATTCACCAGGGTTGATTTGCCCGCATTGGGCGCCCCCAGAATGGCGACCAGGCCGCAGCGTGTTGATGCTTCTGTCATTCTTTCAATTCTCGCAGCCAGGCCGCGGCAGCGGCTTGTTCGGCGGCGCGTTTGCTGTCGCCCTCGCCTTGGGCTTCGCGCCCGGCCGCCAATACGCGCGTTACAAAATGTGGCGCATGGGCGGGGCCAGAGGCCTGCACCAGGCCATAAACCGGCAGGCCCAGGCCACGCCCCAATGTCCATTCCTGGAGGCGGTTCTTGGGCGATACCGGCGGCACCAGATCAGCTTCGATGAGCCTGGCCCAATAACGCCGGATCAGCGCGCGCGCCGGCCCAAGCCCACCATCCAGATAAAGGGCACCCAATACGGCTTCCAGCGCATCAGAAAGCAGGTTGCGCGGGCCCATCAGCCCCGTGGCGCGATAGCGCGCCGGCATACGCAGCGCGCCGCTAAGTTCCAATTCCTCGGCGACCTTGCAGAGCGTTTCAGCGGCAACCAGCACGGCCAGGCGCTTGGCCAAATCCCCCTCACGTTCCGTCGGGAAGCGTTCCGCCAGCCATTCCGCGATGCAAAGACCAAGCACCCGATCGCCAACGAATTCCAATCTTTCATTGGATAGCAGCATTTCGCCGCGGCTTTCGGCGTCACTGCTATGGGTCAGGGCACGGGTCAGCAATTCCGGCTTGGCAAAACGGTGACCCAGCCGGGCTTCCAAGTCTTCGGTCATGCGCTGGCGCGGGGCATTATCGAACCGCGCTGAACAGGCGCGACCAGCGAATGGCGAAAGGCCAAGCCCAGACTTGCCACAAGGAAGCCGAGCCATCGACCGAGAAGAAGATGAATTCCGCCCGCCCAACCAGATTCTCAACCGGGATGAAGCCCACCGCATTCATGGCGCGGCTATCAAGGCTATTGTCGCGGTTATCGCCCATGGCAAAGACATGGCCGGCCGGCACACGGAATTCCGGCGTGTTATCCAGTGGCGCATCATCCGACGCTTCCAGGATTTCATGCGCCACACTTGGTGCCGCATCGATCGCCGGCAGGAATTCGCGAAAACGCCGCACGGTAATCCGCGGCCCATCGCCTTCTACCGTATAAGGGCCAAGCATTTCGCGACGCACGGCGGCGCCGTTCAGGTAAAGAATACCGGCACGCATCTGAATGCGATCCCCGGGCAGGCCAATGATGCGCTTGATGTAATCCGTGCTGCCATCCCTGGGCAGCTTGAACACCGCCACATCCCCCCGCTTCGGCAGAGACCCGAAAATCCGCCCTTCAAAGATATTCGGGCTGAAGGGCATGGAATGGCGCGAATAACCGTAGGAATATTTGGAAACGAACAGGTAATCCCCCACCAGCAGGGTGGGGATCATGGAACCGGATGGAATATTGAATGGTTCGAACGCGATGGTGCGAATGCTGACGGCGATCAGCGCCGCGTAGACAATGGTCTTGATGCTTTCCAGCCAACCGCCGGATCTTTGGAGAGGCATGTTATATCCGCCAGGAACGCCGGATTGGCGCTGTTTGCCCACAACACGACTGCCGGGGAAGGGCAGGGGATAGCGTTGTGCGGCGCTGTGTCAAGGAAGTGGCACGGCGGTAATCACCACCATGGCCTGCGCATAGGGGAATTCATCCGTCATCGTGAGCGCAATCACCGCGCCATGCCCGGCGGGGGTAATGGCCTTGAGCCGTTCCGCGGCCCCGCCGGTCAGCCGCAGCGTGGGCTGGCCCGAGGGCAGATTCACCACGCCGAGATCCCGCCAGAACACCCCGGCACGAAACCCGGTACCGAGTGCCTTGGACGCGGCCTCCTTCGCGGCGAAGCGCTTGGCATAGGTGGCGGCGCGGATGCGTTCGGTGCGCTTTTCCGCCTTGGCCTTTTCGGCCGGGGTGAAAATGCGGTCCAGGAAGCGGTCGCCATGGCGTTCGATGGTGCGTTCAATGCGCCGGATATCCAGAATATCCGACCCGATACCGATGATCATGCCAGATCCTAACCCTTGCCCCGTTCGACCTGCGAAATGCCGGGGCAGGCGCGCAGCGCGGCCAAGACCGCAGTGAGATGCGAGATGTCGCGGACTTCCACATCAACCAAAACTTCGCACCATTCCGCGGCGCGATTGGCGATCCTGAGGCTGTTGACCGCGCCTTCCTGGCGGGCAATCGCGGTCGTCACCCCGGCCAGCGCATCCGGGCGATTTTCCGCCACCAGTTCAACCCGCGCCACATGGCTGCCCTTGGTGGCGCCCTCATAATCCCAATCCACATCAATGAAGCGCTCTGGCGTGGCGGCAAAAGCCTGCAAGCCGTGGCAATCGTGACGATGGATCGTGACCCCGCGCCCGGTGGTGACAATGCCCAGAATGCGGTCGCCCGGCAGCGGGTGGCAGCAACCTGCGAAACTCACCGCCATGCCCGTGACCAGGCCGCGCACCCCCATGGCCGCATCGCGCTTGGCGGCCGAGGCACGTTCCGTTTTGCCGGGCATGAGCGTCGGGCCAGCGCCAAGCCGCCCCCGTGGGCGGGCCAAAGGCAGCGCATCCGTCCCGCGTGAGGCCGTGCGTAATTCCGGCACTGCCGCATGCAGCACATCACGCGGGGAAAGATTACCCGTGGCCACTGCCACGCACAGGCTTTCATAATCCGCCTGCTTCAAAACCTTCACCGCGGGTTCAACGATCTTTTCCGAATAATCGAGCCCCGCTGCGCGGAAGGCCTTGGCGATGGCGCCGCGCCCATCTTCCTTTTGTTCGGCCCTTTGGCGGGCGTGGATGACGCGGCGGATGCGCGCACGCGCCTTCGCGGTGACAACAAAGCGTTCCCAACCCGGATTGGGGGTGCCGCCGCGCGCGGTGATGATTTCAACCTGATCGCCATTTTCCAGCGCATGGCGCAGCGGAACGATCTTGCCATTCACCTTGGCGCCAACCGTTGCATCGCCCACTTGGCTATGCACCTCATAGGCGAAATCGACCGGCGTGGCCCCGCGCGGCAATTCGATCAGATCGCCCTTGGGCGTGAAGCAGAAGACCCGGTCGCGATGCAGTTCTAGCTTGGTGTGTTCCAGAAATTCCTGCGGTTCAGCGGCGGTTTCCAGAATTTCCAACAGATCGCGCACCCAGGGATAGCGGCGTTGATCGCGCCCTGAGGTTTCGCCCTGCTTGTAGCTCCAATGCGCGGCCACGCCATTTTCCGCGACATCATGCATTTCCTTGGTGCGGATCTGGATTTCAATCTTGGCATTGCGCCGTTCCGGCACCGTCACGCCGGTATGCAGGCTTTGATATCCATTGGTCTTTGGCGTTGAAATCCAATCCTTGAAACGCCCGGGCACCACGCGATAGGCGGAATGAATCGCGCCAAGGGCCGCATAGCAATCGCCTTTGGTCGGCACCACGATGCGAAACGCCATGATGTCCGATAATTGTTCAAAGGCGACATTCTTCTTCTGCATCTTCAGCCAGATGGAATAGGGCGATTTTTCCCGCCCCTGTATATCCACCATGGGGATGCCCGCATCGGCCAGCACGCGCCGCAGATCCGCTTCGATTTCCGCGATCAGATCGGCGCCCTGGCCGCGCAGATAGGTCAGGCGTGCGGCAATGGTCTGCCAGGCTTCCGCATTCATTTCGCGGAAGGACAGGGTTTCCAATTCCGTCTTGAGCGCATCCATGCCGATCCGCTCGGCCAGGGGCGCGTAGATCTCAAGCGTTTCACGCGCCTGTTTGCGGCGACGCTCCGGCTGCGGCATGCCGGAAATGGTCCGCATATTGTGCAACCGGTCCGCCAATTTGATGAGCAGAACGCGGATATCCTCGCTCATGGCCAGGACGAGTTTGCGGAAATTCTCTGCCTGCTTGGTGCGTTCGGATTGCACTTCAAGGCGCGTCAGCTTGGTCACGCCATCGACCAGCCGCGCCACTTCCTTGCCGAAACGCGCTTCAATATCGCTCAGGCGAAGATCGGTATCTTCGACCGTGTCATGCAACAGGGCAGTGACGATCGACCCCGTATCCAGCCGATAGCTCGCCAATATTTCCGCCACTGCCAGCGGATGCACGATATAGGGCTGCCCATCATCACGCCGCTGCGGCGCATGGGCCTTGGCGGCGACATCATAGGCGGTGGCGATCAGCGCTACATCGGCGCGCGGGTCATAGGCCGTTACGCGGGAAGCAAGCTCAAGCCCGGGCGAGGGAACAGCGCCCGCGGCCAAACCTTCAGGCGCGCGGGGAAATGCCGGGGGGAAGCACGCCAGAATGCCTCTCCCCATGGGGCCTCCTATCGCTTGCCGCCGAGTTCGGCGGCGATCGCGGCTTCCAGATCATCCGGCGCCATGTCATCGGCGCTGGCTTCCGGCAGCGGTTCTTCGTGCACATCCATGATGCCGAAGATGTTTTCATCGGTCGCGATCAGATCGATCACTTCTTCTTCAGCGGGTTCGGGTTCCGGCGCCCGCTGCAGGGTCTTGATCAGATCCGCTTCAAGCGAGCCAAGATCAGCCTTTTCTTCCGCGATCTCACGCAGCGCCACCACCGGGTTCTTGTCGTTATCCCGGTCCACGGCGATTTGCTCACCCCGGCTGATATTGCGGGCGCGCTGCGCGGCCAGCAGAACCAGCTCAAAGCGGTTCGGGATCTTCTCGATGCAGTCTTCGACGGTAACGCGCGCCATGGAGGCTCCAAAGACAAAAGGGGCGCGCAGCGGGGGGCCGGGCGCCCGGCTAAACCGGAGGAACCCTCAAATAAGCATTTCTGCGGCGATTTGCAAGGATTTCAAGGTTATGGGCTAGGTGCTGGGGCTGAGGGGATGGAGATCCTGGGCAGGCAGGGTCCTCAGCAGCTCGGCAACCGACTTTTGCAGGACCGGATGGACCCAGTCCGGCGCCACTTCTGCCAGGGGATGGAGGACAAAGCCGCGCAAATGCGCCCGTGGATGGGGCAGGATCGGGTCCGGCCCGGGCCGGATCAACCCATCAAGATCAATGATATCAAGGTCAAGCACGCGGGGTGCGTTCGGGAAGGGGCGGGTGC